>JAGPUU010000233.1 GCA_018067325.1 Amphritea sp. | reverse complement strand
AAGCATCCGTGTATTCCCGCTGTCTAACTGGACCGAGCTGGATATCTGGCAGTACATCTACCTTGAAAGCATTCCAATTGTACCGCTCTACTTTGCTGCAAAACGTCCCATCGTTACCCGTGATGGTGTCGATATCATGGTTGATGATGAGCGTCTGCCGCTTGAAGAGGGCGAAGTGCCAGAGATGAAGATGGTACGTTTCCGCACCTTGGGCTGCTACCCGTTGACCGGCGCGGTGAATTCAACAGCTCAAACACTGCCTGAGATCATTCAGGAGATGCTGTTAACCACCACTTCAGAACGCCAGGGCCGGGTCATCGATAATGATGGCGCTGGATCAATGGAACAGAAGAAGATGGAAGGCTACTTCTAAAAACGTCTGAGTTTGCTGCAACGCGTTGCAGACTGGTTCGATAATGCTCACCTATTTATAGGTAGATACACTGAGCACTTCCTACCAATCTCCGCCTTGTTAGCATTACTCAAGCGCTTTAGCCGTAACCGATACGATAATCTCTTCAAGTACAGAATTTAAGAATACGGAATACAATCATGAGTCATCAGTCCGATCTGATCGCCAGCGACATCGAAGCTTATCTGGCACAACATGAAAACAAAGAACTACTGCGCTTTATCACCTGCGGCAGCGTAGATGACGGCAAATCGACCCTAATCGGTCGCCTATTGCATGACTCCAAAATGATCTACGAAGATCAATTGGCAGCACTGCACGCAGACAACGCTAAGATGGGCAATGCCGGCGAAGAACTTGACCTGGCCCTACTGGTCGATGGCCTGCAAGCAGAACGGGAACAGGGCATCACGATCGATGTTGCTTACCGTTATTTCTCTACCGAAAAGCGTAAGTTCATTATCGCCGACACCCCGGGGCATGAGCAGTACACCCGCAACATGGCGACCGGTGCGTCTACCTGTGATATGGCCATCATCCTGATCGACGCCCGTCACGGCGTGCAGGTACAAACCAAGCGTCACAGTTTTATCGTTTCCCTGCTGGGCATCAAACATACTATCGTTGCCATCAACAAGATGGATCTGGTGGACTACAGCGAAGAGCGCTATGAAGAGATCAAGCAGGACTATATAGATTTCTCCGCTGATCTGGATCTGAACGATATTCAGTTCGTCCCTATGTCAGCACTGAACGGCGACAACGTAGTAAACCTGAGCGAGAACATGCCCTGGTATAAAGAGGCTCCACTGATGGAGTTTCTCGAAACCACCGAGATCGCTAACGATCAGAACTTTGATGAGTTGCGCTTTCCGGTCCAGTATGTAAACCGCCCTAATCTGGATTTCCGTGGATACTGCGGCACCCTGGGTTCCGGTATTGTTCGTCCTGGCGATGAAGTTACCGTACTACCTTCAGGCAAAACTAGCCGGGTTAAGTCGATTGTCACCTATGACGGTGAGATTCAGGAAGCCTTTCCGCCAATGTCAGTTACTCTGACACTGGAAGATGAGATCGATGTCAGTCGCGGAGACATGCTAGTCCATAGTAGCGATAACGTTCAGGTGAGTAATCGTTTTGATGCGATGATTGTCTGGATGGCTGAGCAGGAACTCATGCCCGGTCGACAGTACGATATTAAGCTGGCTACTCAGACTATCGCTGGCGGTATTACCAGTATCCGCTACTGTGTTGACGTAAACACTCAGGAGCCGCACCCCGCTGCAACATTAAAGCTCAATGAGATCGCCCGTTGTGAAATCACACTGGAGCGCCCGGTTGTCACCGATGATTACCGCGCCCACCACACAACTGGATCTTTTATCATTGTTGACCGCTTGACCAATTCCACCGTCGCGGCCGGTATGATTGCGGTCGATAGCAGTTCAGATACAGAGATAAGTGACTCCCTGATCACCAGCAGCGCCAGCATCACTAAAGCTGATCGAGAGCGTCGCTATGGCCAGAAAGCCGTTACCCTGGCTATCCGTGGTGGTTCTGAACAGCAACGCGACACCCTGTTATTCACCCTTGAACGCCAGCTGTTTACTCAGGGACGTGCCGTGGCTCTGTTGAATCGTAACAACCTGCCAGCCGAGCTCAATGCCGTTGCAACACTGCTGAACGAAAACGGGCTGATTGTACTGGCTGAAGCAACCGACAGTGCTTTACCAGAAGGAACACTGCTTGTTGACCTTGATGGCGCTGAGGCTGATCTTCGCCTAAACGGTTCTGAACAGCCGGTTACGACTCAGGTTAATGCCATTCTGGAACTGCTTCGCCTGCAAGGCGCAGCTTAATCCAGAACAGCTCTGCCGGTAGACTAACCGGGTCTGATGCAAGTCAGATCCGGTTAACTTTGTTATAAAGACCTCGATTTATTACGCAGTTGCGAAAAATTGGGGCATATTAAGCAGAAAGCTATACCGGATAGCCTCTAAAATCGTTAAACTTTAGAACTTTCTAATTTTAAGGCAAGCCCGGTAGTGACAGCGCCGGTGATGATGTAACAACATTATGACTGAATATCTGCTAATTATTATCAGCACCGTTTTGGTGAACAACTTCGTACTGGTTCAGTTTCTGGGACTCTGCCCCTTCATGGGCGTATCCAATAAACTTGAAACAGCGATGGGGATGTCGCTCGCCACCACTTTTGTACTGACACTCTCATCGGTCTGCAGCTACCTTGTATACACTTACCTGCTAGCTCCGTTGGATATCACCTTTCTGAAGACGATCTCTTTTATTTTGGTGATTGCAGTGGTGGTTCAGTTTACTGAGATGGTGGTGCGCAAAACCAGCCCCCTCCTCTATAAGCTGTTAGGGATATTTCTCCCTCTGATTACCACTAACTGTGCAGTTCTTGGTGTTGCTCTTCTAAATATTAAAAAGATGAACGGTTTTGTCGATTCCATCGTCTACGGCTTTGGTGCGGCTGTCGGTTTTTCGCTGGCACTGATTCTGTTCTCCGCCATGCGGGAAAGAATAGCGATTGCCGATGTACCCGTGCCCTTTCAAGGGTCCGCTATTGGGATGGTCACAGCTGGCCTGATGTCACTCGCCTTTCTTGGCTTCACCGGCCTGGTTCAGTTTTAAGGAGTTACCGTGAGCGCTGTATTAATTGCCGTTCTGGTATTATTAGGACTAGGCTTGGTATTCGGCATATTGTTGGGTTATTCCTCAATTCGCTTCAAGGTTGAAGGTAACCCTCTGGTCGATCAGGTCGATTCCCTGCTGCCACAAACCCAGTGTGGACAGTGTGGACACCCCGGCTGTCGTCCCTATGCTGAGTCGATTGTTAATAGCGACGAAGCGATCAATAAATGTCCACCCGGCGGCCAAAGCACCATTGAAGCCCTGGCAGACTTACTGGATGTAGAAGTCGTTCCGCTGGATGCTGAACACGGCGAAGAACAGATTAAGACCGTCGCCTATATCCGAGAAGATGAATGTATCGGCTGCACCAAATGCATCCAGGCTTGCCCTGTGGATGCCATTCTGGGTGCCGCTAAGCAGATGCACACCGTTATTGAATCTGAATGCACCGGTTGCGACCTCTGTGTTGAACCCTGCCCTGTTGACTGTATTGATATGCTCCCAATTGCGCCCACTCTCAACAGCTGGCAGTGGCCAGCCCCCAAACCCGGTATTGAGCTAATTGCCACTGACCGTCAACCGGGTATCGCATTGGAGGCTGAAGTATGAAGAATACCGTAAGAGTACACAGCTTCCATGGTGGCATACATCCGCCAGAGAACAAGAAGCAATCAACCGGAGCCCCGATCACGATGGCGCCGGTTCCGTCACGAATTGTGCTGCCATTGCAACAACATATCGGCCTGCCTGCTGACCCAGTCGTTAAAGTCGGCGAGCGAGTTCTCAAAGGCCAGCTGGTAGCCGAAGCGATCGGCCGCATCAGCGCCAATATCCATGCATCTACTTCCGGAGTAGTGACCGCGATTGAATCACACCCCGTCCCCCATATGTCAGGTATGCCGGCAGATTGCCTGATTATCGAAGCCGATGGCAACGATGAATGGATTGAACACCAGGGACTCGAAGACTACACCCAGCTACCTAAACCTGAACTGATTGAATTTATCCGTCAGGCTGGAGTAGCGGGTATGGGCGGCGCAGGCTTCCCTACCGATGTAAAACTGCACCTTGGTGATGATCATATCGTCAACACTTTGATCATCAACGCCGCCGAGTGTGAACCCTATATCACTGCCGACGATATGCTAATGCGGGAGCGTGCTGAGCAGATTCTGGGCGGTATTGAGATCATCGCTCACCTGCTCAAACCGCTGCACATCATGGTCGGCATTGAGGATAATAAACCTCAGGCG
>JAGPUU010000240.1 GCA_018067325.1 Amphritea sp. | reverse complement strand
CAGAGCACCGACCGCAAAGTGATTTTAGCCAGTGCGGTAGGTGTCGCACTGATCGCAATTATTTGGGGTATACAGCAAGGCTTGAAGTTTTATCCTGTGTTAGTCAATTTTAGTATGCTGGTGATATTTGGTAGTAGTCTTTATGCCCGGCAGACTGTTGTTGAAAAGCTTGCCCGGATTAAAGAGCCTGATCTTCCGCCGGAGGCGATTCTCTATACCCGTAATGTTACCCGGGTCTGGTGTGCCTTCTTCGTGTTGAATGGCGCCATATCTGCCGGGACCGCTATTTGGGGGTCTGAGGAGACATGGATGTTGTATAACGGTTTTATCGCTTATATTTTGATCGGTTTTCTGATGGCCGCTGAATGGATTGTCCGGCAAAGAGTTAGACGGAACTGATGACGAACTTATTACCGCTGACCGGTTGGTTAAATACAGCTCCAGAGGGCGTCATAGCCTACGCTGCTGATAGTTCTGTCAGTAAGTCGGACTTGGGAAGCAGGGTCGCCTTTTGGATGAGGGTTTTACCCGCCGAGAAGGGGCAATGCTGGGCGGTATATCATAAAGATTCGGTAGAGTTTCTCTCTATTATATTCGCACTCTGGCAACTGGACTGCACCGCCTGTGTTCCCGGTGATAACCGGCCTGCGACCTGTGAAAGGTTGCGTCAGCGAGTTCAAGGTTTTGTCGGTGATTTTCCAGATGATTTAGTGAACAACGACCTGTCTGAGTTGGGTATTGACGCAGGTTTTGATACAGCTCCTGAATGGAGAGTCCTTAATGCCGATTTTCCTGCGCTTGAAATCTATACCTCGGGTTCGACTGGAGAGCCTAAAGCGATAGGTAAAACCTTTGCCCAGTTAGATAGCGAACTGGCTGCGCTAGAAGTCCTTTGGCCTGGCGAACATGATGCTGTAGTTATCTCAACGGCAACCCATCAGCATTTTTATGGTCTTATGTTTCGCTTGTTATGGCCCCTAGTCCGGGGTCAGCACTTTGAGGCGGAGCAATGGCAGTACACTGAAGATGTGTATAACAGGGCGCTGCGTTATTCAGCTTTTGTACTGGTTTCGACCCCTTCACATCTTGGCCGCATTAATACCTCAGTTGCCTGGGCCGAAGTGGCCGATCGTTGTGTTTCCGTGCTCTCATCTGCTGCACCGTTACAACGGAAGGACAGTTTATCGGTAGCGCGATTACTGAAAGCACCGGTTCGTGAAATTTTTGGTAGTTCAGAAACCGGAGCAGTCGCCTGGAGAGTTCAATCAGATAGTAGTGATGGTGGATGGCAGGCGCTACCCGGCGTAATGCTGTCTCAGACAGATGATTCACTATTGATCGTGGCTGCAAAGCAGCTGGCGGAGCCCTTTTTTAAAATGTCTGATCGCATCGATTTTATCTCTGATGGCCGGTTTCATTTACTGGAGCGTGTCGATCGAATTGTTAAAGTTGAAGGCAAGCGTGTTTCACTTACTGAAGTGGAGCAGGTGGTGCAGCAGTCTCCGTTGATTGAGATCGTAAAGGCGCTGGTGATTACTCGCAAGCGTACTGAGATTGCGTTAGTTGCTGAGCTTACCGAGGCGGGGCGTCAGGAATTAGCTCAGTTAGGTAAACGAAAACTGCTGCTGCAACTCAGGCAGCATCTACAAGACTTCTTCGAGCCGGTGCTGCTACCCCGGCGCTGGCGATTTGTTGATCAGATGCCTTATAACCCCCAGGGGAAATTACCGATGGATAGCTTGCAGGCTATGTTTGAACAGGAAGAGGTTAAATGGCCTGAACTGGTAAGTCAGACCGTAGAAGGCCAGGTCGCTGAGCTAGTGTGCCGTATGCCTGCAGAGCTGATCTATTTTGACGGACACTTTGCCGGAAATCCTATTTTGCCGGGCATCACACAAATTCACTGGGCTGAATATTATGGTCGTCAGTTACTGAGCTTGAAGGGACGATTCGATCGTTTAGAGGTGGTTAAATTTCAACAGGTAATTTTTCCGGAGTCGGTCATCTCTCTGGTGCTTGAGTATAACCCTGAGAGCAACAAACTGAGTTTCCGTTTCTATTCCGATAAAGGAGTCCACTCCAGTGGCCGGATCTGCTTTCGCTGAGAGCGACTTTAAGCCGGTTGTTGTTATTCCGGTCTATAACCATGAGGCCGCTATCGGCGTGACGCTGGTGGATGTGCTGAGCTATGGCTACCCGGTATTGCTGGTGGATGATGGAAGTTCGTCCGAGTGCAGGGATCTGCTTGTTCAACTGAGTGAGCAGTATGCCGACTGGGTTAATTTGATTCGTTTGGAACAAAACGCAGGCAAGGGCGCTGCGGTTAAAGCGGGGCTTAGATATTTGCTTGAGGACGGTTATAGCCATGCGGTGCAGGTCGATGCGGATGGGCAACATGATCTGCAAGACCTGCCCCTGTTTATGGCGACCGCGAAAGACACTCCTGAGGCTTTGGTGATCGGATATCCACGCTACGACGAATCGGTTCCGGCACACCGCTATTATGCCCGCTATTTGACCCATGTCTGGGTTTGGATCAATACGCTTTCCTTAGCGATCAAAGATCCTATGTGCGGTTTTCGGGTTTATCCATTGGCGAAGACGGT
>JAGPUU010000231.1 GCA_018067325.1 Amphritea sp. | reverse complement strand
TGCGACAGTCTGCAACCGCGAAGAAAATCATGTTAGCTGCCGAAGCCTTGTTTGCTGAACAGGGTTTTGCAGAGACAACGATGCGGGAAATTACTAGTGCTGCCAAAGTGAATTTGGCGGCGGTAAATTATCATTTTGGTTCGAAGAAAGGGCTTATCTCTGCCGTAGCTGAGAAATACCTTAACCCGCTAGTTACTACGCTTCAGGGTGCTGTTAGTGAGCGAAAGCTAGTTCAGCCTCAAGGAATAATATCTGCTGAAGAACTGCTGGAGATATTGATGCGTTCGCTGTTGCAAGTGGGCAAGTCGAAGCAGTTTGCGCTGCCAGTCTTTATGCGTTTGCTGGAATTGATCTATATGAAAAACCAGGAAGAGCTGCGCAATGCGATGGTTGCTCGATACGGTGGTTCTTTTTCTGAGTATGTAGCGTTGTTGCGGATTGATTCTGCGGTGATGAGCGATGAAGAGTTTTTTTGGCGATTGCACTTCCTTTTGGGGTCTATCGTTTTCACGTTGTCTAATTTTCAGACGCTGGTGGCTATCGAAATGCGTGAATATGAGCGTGCCGCCGAAATTGAGCGGACTTTGCACCGTATGATTCCTGTATTGGTAGCAGGCCTTCAGGCCCGAGCAGAGCATACTCCGTTTACCCGTATCTGACGGGCTTATGCAAATTCGGATATCAATAAGTCGTCAACGTCTTGAGCTTTGGCGCAATGCCGTCTGTGTTACCTCATTCTCCGTTTCAACCGCGCTAAATGGGCCGGGAGAAGCAAAAAACAGTGGTTGTACCCCTCGTGGTGAGCATCTTGTGCGAGCGAAAATCGGAGCAGGTATGCCGCTGTGTACCGTTTTTATCGCCCGACGAGCTACTGGAGAGATCTATTCTTCTGATCTGGCTTGCCAGTACCCCGGCCGTGACTGGATTCTATCCAGAATTCTCTGGCTATCCGGTTGTGAAATAGGTCGCAATCGTCTGGGGAGCGTTGATACAATGCAACGCTATATATATATTCACGGTACGCCGGACGCAGAGCCGATGGGGCAGCCCTTGTCCCATGGTTGTATCAGGATGCGCAATAGTGATGTTGCGGATCTGTTTGAGCGCGTGGATGTTGGAACCCGGGTCATTATAGAAGAGTAAAAAGCCAGATGTCTGGAGCATTAATGCTGGACGTAGCCGGCCTGAGTCTGACCGCAGAGGATAAAACTCTGCTGCAGAATCCTCAGGTAGGTGGTCTCATCCTGTTTAGTCGTAATTATGAATCACCGCAGCAGCTTAGCGATCTCGTTCGTGAAATTCGTGTTTGCTCGCCTGATATTCTGATCGCAGTTGATCAGGAAGGAGGGAGAGTTCAGCGTTTTCGTGAAGGTTTTACACGGTTGCCACCTATGGCTGCGCTTCGAGAGCTGCACCAAAGAAATTCTGCTAATGGATGTGCTGTTGCCACTGAGCTGGGTTGGCTGATGGCCGCAGAGCTGGTCTGTTACGGCGTGGATATCAGTTTTGCGCCCGTGCTTGATCTCGATTTTGGCGTCAGTGAGGTCATCGGAGACCGGGCTTTTTCCTCTTCGCCTGAAGATGTGACAGAGCTTGCGGGTGCTTTTATTGCGGGAATGCGCGAAGCGGGTATGGCTTCGACTGGCAAGCACTTTCCTGGTCATGGCTGGGTTGTTGCTGACTCCCATCACGAGATACCGGTGGATGATCGTAGTCTGGAAGATATTGAATCCCAGGACTTGATTCCCTTTATCCGTTTGATGGCACAGGGCTTGGATGCAGTTATGCCTGCTCATGTCATCTACCAGCAAGTGGATGATCGGCCTGCTGGCTTTTCTCCGTATTGGATTCAACAGCGATTGCGATCTGAGATCGGCTTTGATGGGGTTGTTTTCAGTGATGACCTGACCATGGAAGGTGCCAGCGTTGCCGGTGGTTTTGAGTCCCGGTCAGAGCAAGCGCTAGAGGCGGGTTGTGATATGTTACTGGTGTGTAATAACCGTGCTGCGGCGCTTCAGGTGCTTAGCTATCTAGAGCGGATCGGCCATCAGGGCTCTGCCCGTATTGGCAGAATGAGTGCTAAGGATTCCTATAATATTGCTGATATTCAGAGTTCGCCTCGTTGGCAGCAGGCAGTTGAGCTGGCGAAGCAATTAATACCCTTAAAATAGAGCTTTTGATTGAGCTTGTAACTGAAAGTACGGAGCAATAAAAATGCGGGAGCAGCTGACAGAAATCTTTACCCAGCTGGGGCTAACTGGCTATGAGGATGCCTGGATCTTTCAGGTATTTCTGGTCGTATTTGTGACGATGCTGGTTAACTTCTTCTCAAACCGGGTGTTTCGTCGTCTTGAGATGCAGTTAGCTAAAACCCGCAATGTTTGGGATGATATATTACTGCATGCGGCTCGGCGCCCGGTGGCATTGCTTATCTGGGTGTTAGGGCTTAGCTTGTCGCTGGAGTTGATGAAACTCCAGTCGGATTCTTTGTTGTTAACCGCAGTGAGCCCTGTTCGTAAAGTGTTGGTGATTGTGATGATCGCCTGGTTCCTGATTCGCTTTATCCGCCAGGCGGAAGGTGCGCTGGTTTCTAAAGATAAAGTTAAGAAACCGATGGATCAAACTACCGTAGGGGCGATCGGTAAGCTGTTGCGGTTATCTATCATCATTACCTCAACGCTGGTGGTGCTGCAGAGTCTGGGTTATAGCATCTCCGGCGTGTTGGCGTTCGGTGGTATCGGTGGTATCGCGGTAGGTTTTGCGGCTAAGGATCTGTTGGCAAACTTCTTCGGTGGTTTGATGATCTATCTGGATCGTCCTTTTAAAGTAGGGGACTGGATACGTTCTCCTGACCAGGAAATTGAAGGCACAGTGGAGGCAATTGGCTGGCGTCAGAGCTGTATACGTACCTTTGATAAGCGGCCTTTGTATGTGCC
>JAGPUU010000225.1 GCA_018067325.1 Amphritea sp. | reverse complement strand
GTTGCTGCTTTGGCGTATGGTACAGAGACTATCCCTAAGGTCGATAAAATTGTTGGTCCGGGTAATATCTTCGTTGCCACTGCGAAACGTGCTGTATACGGTACGGTTGGCATAGACATGATTGCCGGCCCTTCGGAAATTTTGGTGATATGTGACGGTAATACCGATCCGGACTGGATCGCTATGGATCTGTTTTCTCAGGCAGAACACGATGAAGATGCTCAGTCTATTCTGATCAGTACCGATGCTGAGTTTCTGAATAAGGTTAGTGCTAGCATCGATAAGCTGCTCCCCACTATGGAGCGGGAAGCTATTATCACCCGTTCGCTGGCGGATCGTGCCGCTCTGATTAAAGTGACCGACCTTGAAGAAGCAGCATTAGTGAATAACCGGATTGCTCCAGAGCACCTTGAGCTATCTGTAGAGGATCCCCAGGCACTGCTGCCTCTGATTAAGCACGCGGGGGCTATCTTCATGGGGCGTTATACAGCGGAAGCGCTTGGTGATTACTGTGCCGGACCAAACCACGTGTTGCCAACTTCGGGTACCGCAAGGTTCTCTTCACCACTAGGCGTGTATGATTTTCAGAAGCGATCTTCACTGATTATGTTTTCTGAGGATGGGGCTTCTGAGATGGGTAAAGTGGCTTCTGTTCTGGCGCGAGGTGAAAGCTTGACTGCTCACGCACGTTCTGCGGAGTATCGTATTAAGGACTGATTTTAAGGTTCTAAATAGGAAAAGGCTGATCTGTTAAACAGATCAGCCTTTTTTTGTAATATCTGGAAATTAGAAGTTATAAACCAACCCTAGAGTGAAAGAGTTCTCGGTTAAATCCTGCTCGTAGTTCTCGCTCCATAGTTCAGCAGCTACTGTCTGTTTGCCGAAATCTGTGCGCCTCAGGTCGGTACGAATAGATAAATGTTGATTGTACATGTGTTCAAGACCGATCCCCGCCGTCCAGCCACTTTGCCAGCTTGTGTGGGTTTCTGTCGTTGAATCAATCCATGTGCGTTTTACCTTAGCTGCTGCCAAACCAGCAGATACATAGGCAAGCGTCTTGTTATGATTGAATAACTCGCCCATGCGAGCGCGTAGGGATACTACTTCATTGATTTCAGTATCTAAGCTATAGTCAGTATCGATAGCGCCTTCATAGTACTGAAATGTGCTGCCTGAATTGTCTTCCCGGTGCTGGTATTCAGTTTCCAGGCCAAACAACGTTGTGTCGCGAAGCTTCCAATTGTAGCCAGCAGTTAGGCCTATGGAAGAGCCGTCAAAAGAGTTAGTTTGTGTATACCTGGTAGGTACACCTCCTACATCGTAGCCCGTTCCTTTGTCCTGAAGATCCATGTGTCCAATAGATGCGCCAATATATGCTCCTGACCAATCCTGAGCGAAAACGGAACTGCTAATGGCGATAATCGCAACGGCTGTCGATACTTGTAACGTTTTCTTCACTGAAATTTATCCTTCCATGAAAATGAGTCTGAGTTTATTGGATTGTTAATCTAACTGAGGCCTATGTGTATGTCTATTAGACATACAATTAGTCATTCGTAAAGGCTTGTTATTACAGTATTAATGCTTGAAGTTTTAAACAAAAAAATGACTGGCTCTTAGTTTTCGCTAGCAGGGCGTTCAGCAACAGTTAGCGTGAGTTCCAGAATCTCACCGTTACGCCATACTTTTAAAGGGAGTGATGTTCCTGGTAGCATTCGGGCTACGCTGTACATTGAGTTGTGGCTGTTGATGATTTTCTTGCCGTCGATTTTCAATAGGATGTCACCAGGTAGTAGTCCCCCTTTATGAGCAGGACCATCTCGGAATACTCCGGCAATAATTAAGCCCTTGGTGTCTTCCAGGCCGAAAGATTCCGCCAGTTCAGGTGTTATTTCCTGGGCTTCAACCCCTACCCACCCCCGGATGACACGACCGTGTTCAATTAGGTCTTGCATCACTTGTTTTGCTTGATTTGATGGAATGGCGAAGCCGATTCCCTGTGAACCACCAGAGCGTGAAAAGATTGCCGTATTTATGCCGATCAGATTGCCTGCAGCGTTGATCAGTGCGCCACCTGAATTGCCGGGATTGATGGCTGCATCAGTTTGGATAAAGTCTTCATAGGTATTCAAACCGAGCTTATTACGGCCGGTTGCACTGATGATGCCCATGGTTACAGTCTGACCGACGCCGAATGGGTTGCCGATCGCCAAGGCAACATCGCCCACCCGGAGATTAGCAGATGAGCTAATGGTGATGCCTGGGAGGTCTGGAAGGGTTATTTTTAATACGGCAAGATCTGTGTCAGGGTCACTACCAACTACCGATGCAGTGGCTTCTCGACCATCTTTGAGGGCTACAACGATACTGTCGGCGCCGGATATGACATGGTTGTTTGTGGCAATATAGCCTTCTGGGCTAAGGATTACACCGGAACCAAGGCTGGATTGAACTCGTTCTTTATTACGATTCTTATCGTAATGTTTTTGAATGTTGGGGTCGTTGTAGAGCGGTTTGTTACTGTTAGGTACAACTGTGCGGGTATAGATGTTCACGACGCTGGGGGCGGCATGTTCTACGGCGTCAGCATAGGAGAAAGGCCCCTGACCACTTCCCTGAGAGTATTCAGCCTGGTTTATCTGCAGTGAGCTTGTCTGGGGTGCAAACATATCCGGCAGATAGATTAGTAGCGCTATCGCCGCCAAAATCCCTGAAAGAATAGGCCAGACCAGAAAAGCAAAGCGTTGAATCACGTAATAAGCCTTTATAAACAGTGGTAAAGTTATACAGCTGTCATAGAATTATACGGATTATCCGGTGACTTTGGGAATTTAAAGAAAAGATTATGGCCGTATTACTAAAACAACTGCTCAATTACTGTAACACTCTGTTAACGCCTGATAAATTTCGGGATTATTGTCCCAATGGATTACAGGTAGAGGGTTGCCCTGAAGTCAGCCGGATTATCTCAGGAGTTACTGCCAGTCAGGCATTGCTGGACAGAGCGGTAGAGTTGGAAGCTGATTTAATTCTGGTTCATCACGGATATTTTTGGAAAGGTGAAGCCGAGCCTATTACTGGAATGAAAAAGCGCCGACTGCAAACTCTTCTGAATCATGACATAAGCCTGGTTGCCTTTCATCTACCCTTAGATGGTCATCCTCTGTTGGGGAATAACGTACAACTTGCTGAAAAGTTAGGGCTACAGGTTTGTGGGGGGCTTGAACCAGAAAATCCGTTAAGTATCGGGTTAACTGGCCGCCTGGATAGCCCGTTAAGTGCGGATGAGTTCAGTCAACAGATTGCTGCCACGCTGGGACGTGAGGTGATGCATATCGCAGGGGGGCCAGAGCGAATAGAGACTGTTGGTTGGTGTACCGGTGCTGCACAGGGGTATATCGAAAAAGCGGCGGCTTTAGGGCTTGATGCGTTTATATCCGGTGAAATTTCTGAACCTACGGTTCATTGCGCGCGCGAATTGGGGATTCACTATTTTGCAGCAGGGCATCACGCTACAGAGAGATACGGTGTTCAAGCGGTGGGAGAGCATCTGGCAGAAAAGTTTGAGCTGGAGCATCAATTCGTCGATATTGATAACCCGGTTTAGTGGGAAAAACTAACTTAAAATGTAAGTAATAAAAAACCGGCTAAAGGCCGGTTTTTTACTGAATGATCTAAATCTGTCAGACAGACTGCTTTTCGTCGCCATCGTGAAGGCTGTTGCCGGGAATGTGATCTTTCAGTAGGGTTGGAATCTCTTCTTCCTCGTCAGCTTGCTGCTCCTTTTTCAAGCCGAATTTTTCAGACAAGGTTCCTTCCTGATCAGGGCTCTTTGGTGCATAGTCACGTGGCGGCTCAATGATTTCTGGCTCTTCAGGCTCAGCTGTAACCTCATCGGTAACCGTTGGTATCTGCTCTTCCTGTTCGCTGTCTGTCAGTTCAGCTATCTTAGGTTGGGTGTCATTGTCCAACTGAGCCGGAGAGTGTTCACCTTTGCACAAACTTTCTGAGCCTTGGGCCAGATGCTGGTGTACCTCTCTGTAGCTTTCAGTCAGGTTATTTACCAGCGATGCGGTTTTTTCGAAGTGGCCGTTAACCTCCTCTTTATATACGCTGAGCTCCTGTTGGGCTTCGTTCAACTGGTCGACTAGCTTTTGCTGGCCAGAGTTGTCGCCGGAGCGTCCCATCAGGTAACCGATCAAAGCTCCGGCTGCCAGGGCAACGATACCAATAATCCAGACGCTATTCTCTTCCACAGTAACTCCTTAAATCATTCTTATATACTGCAGAAGAATACCGTAATTGCAGACCGAAG
>JAGPUU010000224.1 GCA_018067325.1 Amphritea sp. | reverse complement strand
AGAAAGAGTACCGCAAAGCGCTGGGGTTCTTTGTGCGTGCCGATGGGATTTTGCCGAATAATCCCAGTCTGACATTGAATTTGGTGCAGACGGCTCTGGAGCAGGCTCGGCATCCCGGTCCAGAATGTCATGAGTTACTGCTGCAGTGTGATAATGCAATGTATAGCATTAATTATGGTTCTTTGAGTGTGCGACAGCAGAAACGTTATCTCTCTCTGTCCGATCGTTGCGCTGAGATGATTCGCTCTAAGGCGCAGTTAAAGCATGAGACTGAAACCGGTCTTTGAGTATCCTGCTTCTTTCAATTAGCTTAAATCAGATAGTGTCATCATCAGTAAGAATAGAATTCGCCAGAGAAATTTTTTCCGGGTTGGTATCGTAAGCTGAGCGAGCGAGTTTACGGGTCAGGAGCTTCTGTTGCGCGGCTTCTGGAAGGTCAGTAAACAGGATGGTGTTTTTTGAGATTAGTAGCTCGATAAGATCCTCAATGATTCGGCTGACATCAGCATCTGATTTTTCCAAAAAATCTTGAGGACTGCTCGCTTCATTGCTATTGGATAGGAAGCTTACAACTTCAGGATCAGTTATATCCGCTACGGCTGAGTTGCCAACCTGATGCATTGACAGAGAAGTGATCTGTCCCTGTTCATTTCTGATTGCGTAGAGCATATCCTGATTTCCACTGTTTCTGGTTTAGTAAAGACGCAAGTATGGCTGGGGTGATTCTGGGTGGTCAAGTCTGATCTGACAGATTGAGTACAAAAGGTACGGTCTGCTGAATCACTCACCCGGCAGGCCTTTGATTGCATATTAAGCGGCGGCTATATAAAATCCTCACTCAATACGAGCTACCTAAAGGGGTGCAGTGCAGATCAAACCTATATTGATCGCGGCAGCCCTTTTTTATTGTGTCGAGAGATTATGAAATCCCATAAAATCCAGCAAGCCCCCATTCCTATGCGGACCGTCGG
The DNA here is from genome assembly GCA_018067325.1 of Amphritea sp. GTDB lineage: Bacteria > Pseudomonadota > Gammaproteobacteria > Pseudomonadales > Balneatricaceae > Amphritea. The sequence continues at coordinate 16,978 of JAGPUU010000224.1, read as the reverse complement.
TCCGATTAAAATTAGTGGGCATGTCCTTAACGAAAAGATTGCAGTGCCACTGGCTACTTATGAAACGCCTCTGTGGCCCTCCGTTGGCCGTGGAGCCCGAATCTCCGTGCTGGCAGAAGAGGGGATTAAAACGACGGTTATTGATGAGCGGATGAGCCGCTCTATTCTGCTGGAAGCTGATGACGCTTTAGAAGCGCTTAAAGCGCTTGAGTCGATTAAAGCCCGCAAAGATGACCTTAACGAAGTTGTAGCAACAAGCAGCCGTTTCGCAAAATTAATTGATATGAACAGCCAGATTGTCGCCAATCTGATCTACCTGCGACTTGAATTTAATACCGGTGATGCGTCGGGGCATAATATGGTGACTAATGCCGCCGATAAGTTGATCCCCTGGATTCTTGAACAATACCCTCAGCTTCGCTATTCATCTATTTCTGCCAACTACTGTTCCGATAAGAAGGCCACTGCGGTTAACGGTATTCTCGGTCGTGGTAAGTATGTGGTGAGTGAAATTCTGATTCCTCGGGATGTTTGCGAGCGACGTCTTAAAACTACGCCTGAAAAAGTGGTTGATCTTAATATTAAGAAAAACCTGATCGGTACTATTGTGGCGGGTGGCTTACGCAGTGCGAATGCCCATTTTGCGAATATGTTATTGGCGTTTTACCTGGCGACTGGGCAGGATGCCGCTAATATTATTGAAGGCTCGCAGGGTATTGTGCACGCGGAAGTGCGGGGTGGAGACCTGTATTTCTCATGCACGCTGCCCAACCTTATTATGGGTAGTGTGGGTAACGGTAAGGGAATCGACTTTGTTGAGGAGAATCTCCGTAAGCTAGGTTGTAAAGATGACCGGGAACCGGGCGCGAATGCACGTCGTTTGGCGGCTATCTGCGCTGCGACGGTACTCTGTGGTGAGCTTTCTCTGATGGCGGCTCAGACCAACCCGGGTGAGTTGATGGAATCTCACCTTAAAATGGAACGCTGATGTCTGATCAGACTAATGATCGAAAAATAGAACATATCCGGGCAATTGAAAACGACCCGTTAACAGATCGGGATGGGCGCTATTTTGATCAGATCCAGCTGAGCCACCGGGCGTTACCCAATCTGGCGTTGGATAGTATAGATACTTCGGTTGAATTTCTCGGGAAGAGGCTGAGTTTTCCACTGCTTATCTCTTCGATGACCGGTGGTGATCATACGCTGATTAAAACTATCAATCGTAATCTGGCGGAAGCTGCTGAGCGCACCGGAGTTGCATTAGCGGTGGGCTCTCAGCGTGTTATGTTTACCCAATCATCGTCCCGTGAAAGTTTTGATCTGCGCCGTTATGCGCCTAGTACTGTGTTGCTGGGTAACATAGGAGCTGTACAGCTTAACTATGGTTTTTCTTTGGAGCAGTGTCAGCAGGCGGTAGAGTTGTTAGGGGCTGACGGGCTATATTTGCATCTCAATCCACTACAGGAAGCGGTACAGCCGGAAGGTGATACTGATTTTTCCGAACTTCAGGCAAAAATTGCCGCAGTTTCAGCGGGTCTGAATGTGCCTGTTCTACTAAAAGAGGTAGGGGCAGGGCTTTCTCCGCAGGATATCGAGGCTGGTCTGTCCGCCGGTATCAAGTGGTTTGATCTGGCGGGTTGCGGCGGTACTTCCTGGAGCAGAATAGAGCATCATCGGAGTGCGGATAGGGGTGATGATCTGGGGCTTTGTTTCCAAGATTGGGGTATTCCAACTCCTCAGGCACTAAAATTGGCCCAACCCTATCAAAATAGTGCAGGTTTCATCGCTAGCGGCGGTCTCAGGGATGGGATTGATATGGTTAAATCTGTTATACTCGGCGCCTCGCTGTGCGGCATGGCCGCTCCCTTCCTCAAACCCGCGATGGATTCTGCGGATTCTGTGGTTAAGGTGATAGAACAGCGCCGGCGTGAATTCACCACAGCGATGTTTTTGCTGGGCATGCCGGATGTGAATAGTTTATTTATGAATCGGGCTCTCATTCTGGGCGAGCGTTGAGGATTTTAAGTACGTATGTCCGTCGGTATTGATGAAATCAGCTTTTACACCTCTAATTATTTTCTGGATCTGAAGAACCTTGCTACGGTTCAGGAAATTGATGCTGAAAAGTATTATCAGGGGATAGGCCAAGAAAAAATGGGCATGCCTGCCCCGGATGAAGATGTAGTGACTATGGCTGCAAACGCTGCCCTGCCTCTCATAGAGCGGGTGGGTACAGATGCTATCAGCACTGTGATGTTTGCGACCGAGACTGGTATCGATCAGTCAAAGTCTGCTGGTGTCTACGTTCACCGTTTGCTTGGTTTAACGCCGAATTGTCGCGTCGTTGAACTGAAACAGGCATGTTATAGCGCCACCGCAGCGATCCAGATGGCTTGTGCTCTTGTTGCTCGCCAGCCGGAAACGAAAGTGCTGGTGATTGCGTCAGATGTTGCTCGCTATGATCTGGGCACTTCCGGTGAGGCGACTCAGGGTTGTGGTGCTGTTGCGATGTTGATTACAGCGAACCCTCGTCTGGTTGAACTGGACCCCGAGGTCGGCAACCACACCGAAGATGTGATGGACTTCTGGCGCCCTAATTACCGTTCAACCGCACTGGTTGATGGTAAGTACTCCACTAAAATTTATTTGAAATCGCTGAAATATGCCTGGGCTCACTTCCGTGAAGTCAGCTCGGTGGCGTTCAGTGATATGCAACATTTCTGCTACCACCTGCCTTTTACCCGTATGGCTCAAAAGGCACATAAGCATCTTGCGCGTATCAATCAGAGTAATCTGACACCCGAGCTGCTGGACCTTCAGGTAGAAGATACCCTGTTATATAACCGTATCATCGGTAATAGCTACACCGCATCGATGTATATTGGCCTGGCGTCACTGCTGGAAAACTGTAAGCAAAATCTGGCCGGTAACCGGGTAGGTTTTTTCAGTTATGGCTCCGGTTGCGTTGCAGAGTTTTTCTCAGGCACGGTTGTTGCCGGTTACGAGAACTACCTGCACAAAGACCGTCACCAGTTGATGCTAGAGGCACGTAGCGAAGTCTCTTATGATGAATATCTGAAGCTTTATAATGATGTCGATCCGGTTGATGGTGGCGAGCATGTTAAGGCTGAAGGTACCACCGGGCGATTCCGTCTAGTGGGTATCTCCCATCATAAGCGTGAATACATCTCCTGCTAAGGAAACCCCTTCATGAAGGCGTGTGCCCCGGGTAAGCTGATTCTCAGTGGTGAACACTCAGCAGTTTACGGGGCCCCGGCTATCGCTTTGGCGGTAAACCGCTATATCAAATGCAGTGCAGAACAGACTCAAACCGACGGCCTTAGTTGGCATCTGCCTGAAGCGGGTTGGCAAGGGCACATCAGTTGGTCAGATCTGCGTCAGTTAGTCTCCTACCTCGATTATCGTTTTAGCCTCTTTGAAGCGGGTGAATTAACGGCCGGTGATATCCTTGAAGCGCCTCAGCAGTTGGCTTTGTATGCTTTGGGGTTGTGTCTGCCTGACGCTGCTCCTGAAACTGGATTGCAGCTGGAGATCTATTCTCAATTGCCGCTCGGATCAGGTATGGGTTCTTCCGCAGCGTTGGGTGCGGCGGTTACCTCTCTCGGTCAAAACCTCTTTTCTAAACCTTTCAATACCGCTGAGCTTTTTCAACGGGTGCGTTACTGTGAACGCCTGTGTCATGGGCGTGGCGGGCTCATCGATGCCGCGACCGTGAGTTATGGTGGGCTGGTGCAGGTCACGAACGGTCAGGTTGAGCCATTGTCGCTACAGCTTGGGGCAGGTTGGTACTATATTCACAGTGGAACACCTGAAGCCGGTACCGGCGACTGTGTCGATTTTGTCCGTAGTCGTTTCGGCCAGTCTAGTATCTGGCAGGATTTTAGTGCGATTACCAGACAGCTGACGGATGCTATTGTTAAAGGTGATGACCCCCGTGAACCACTTAGGGAAAATCATCGCCTGTTAACTCAGATCGGGGTAGTGCCAAAGCCGGTTCAACAGTTTATTACGGCGGTTGAACAATTGGGTGGTGCTGCGAAAGTGAGCGGAGCCGGTTCTGTTAAGGGTGTTGGGGCCGGTGCTTTGATCGCCTATTCTCCAGAGATCGACCTTGCAGAGCTTTGTGAACAAAACGGTTATTCAATCATGGCGATTGAAGAGGACAGTGGAGGAGCCCGTCTTGAAGATTAAAGTCACAGCCCCTGGTAGTCTGATGTTGATGGGGGAGCACGCAGTCTTGTTTGGGCAGCGGGCGCTGGCCTGTGCAGTGGACAAACGTATCGCGGTCACGCTAACTCCTCGCACAGATCGCAACGTTAATATCGATTCAGCTTTGGCTCAGTACCACTCGAGTCTTGACCCGTTGAAGTCTGAGCCGGCGCTCAGTTTTGTTCTGGCCGCGATAGAGCGCCAGGCTGCACGGTTACCGAGTGGGTTCGATCTGCAGATACGTTCTGAATTTTCTCATACCGTGGGGCTGGGCTCTTCTGCGGCGGTAACGGTGGCGGTTGTGACCGCGCTGCAAGCTTATACAGGCAGTAGGTGTGAAGATCAGCAGGCGCTGTTTAATGAAACCCTGGCGGTAGTCCATCAGGTGCAGGATGGTCGGGGGTCAGGTACCGATCTGGTGGCTGCGGTCTTTGGGGGTGTGGTTGGGTATACCGTTGCCACTGCCGATACCGCCCCTCAGATACGGGCATTGCAGGGCATCCCCACTATTAGCCTTTTTTACGTCGGTTATAAGATGAAAACCCCGGATGTATTGAAGCGGGTTGAAGGCTTCTCGGCTCAGTCGCCGGAACTCTATGCTGAACTGTACCGCTTGATGGGGCAAACCGCCGAGCAAGCCGAATTGGCTGTGGATAACACGGACTGGCCGCAATTTGGTCGCCTGATGAATATCTACCAGGGACTAATGGATGCGCTGGGCGTAAATGACCGCAACCTGGCGGAGATAATCTATGCATTAAGAAGTTCTCCAGATGTCCTTGGTGCCAAAATATCCGGTTCAGGCCTGGGTGATTGTGTTCTGGCTCTAGGGAACCCATCAGACTATCAGTTATCTTATGAACAAATACCTGTGGCTGTTTCTCAGAAGGGTGTGACCGTTGAATATATCTAAAGACAGCTCTAAAGCTATCACTAAAGAAAGCGTAATCGAACGCTATCTGCCAGCTACTGTAGTGCCGGTGGTGGACAGCATAGATACCGTATTTGCACCGAGCAATATTGCCCTGTGTAAGTATTGGGGTAAGCGCGATGCCGAGCTTAATCTGCCGATTAACAGTAGCTTGTCGATCTCTCTTGCCCATCTGGGTAGTAAAACCCGTATCTCGGTTAGCGATACTGATCAGGTCTGGCTGAATGGCAATTTGGTGGCTGCGGATGATAAGTTTTCCCGCAAAGTTATCAACTTTATTGAGCTGTTTCGCCGTGGTGCCGCTCACTCAGTTAAAGTAGAAACCGAGAATAATATTCCTACCGCTGCCGGATTGGCCTCATCTGCTTCCGGCTTTGCGGCATTGATGCTGGCGGTTAACACTTTTTATGGTTTGGATTTGGAGCCTCAAGTGCTATCCGCTTTTGCCCGTATGGGTAGTGGCAGTGCTAGTCGTTCCCTCTATGAAGGCTTTGTCGAATGGCAGATGGGAGTTCGTGAAGATGGGATGGATAGCTTTGCGCTGCCGTTAACGACTCGCTGGAGCGATCTGAGAGTCGGCTTGGTAAAGGTGAGCACCGGAGAGAAGGCGGTAGATTCTCGTTCAGGTATGAATCGAACAGTAGATACCGCCCACCTGTACCAGAGCTGGCCGTTGCAGGCCGCGGCTGACCTTGAGCGATTACACCGGGCGATTGCCGATCAAAATTTTACTCTATTGGGTGAAACCGCCGAGCAAAATGCGCTCTCTATGCATGCAACGATGATAGCTTCCTGGCCGCCGTTACTCTATTGGCAACCGGACTCCGTCGCCGCGATGCAAAGTATTTGGCAGGCAAGGGCAGAAGGCGTCGAGCTCTATTTTACTATGGATGCGGGGCCGAATATTAAGCTACTGTTTACCGCTGATGCTGAAGCTGAAGTAAAGCTGCGTTTCCCTGGATTGGAGGTTGTTGCCCCCTTTGGCTGAGCCAATGCGGTCTAATCAGCCTAAGTCTGGGGAACATAGCGAAGCCAGCGGCTTTATTCTTACGCGTCAGCAGTTTGATACTCCTGAGGGAATTAGCTTTCAGTTTTGGCTGAAAGGTTCTCAGGGTGCGTTTCCCGTTACGGTGGCTGGTCAGGAAGCTGTCTTCTTTGTCCTCGAAGAGGATCTTCCTCGAATCGAGCCATTACTCGAACCTGTTACCGATTGGCGCTTAAAACCCCTACCTCTGAAAGATCTTGAACAACGTTCCATCTGTGGCATTTACAGCCGTTCAATCGCCACCTATCGAAAACTGACAGACCTGTTGCAGACCTATGGTATCTCGATGATCGAGGAGGATATACGTCCGGTTGATCGTTTTCTCATGGAGCGTTTTATTCAGGAGAGTGCTCGGGTGCGTTTCTCTGAAAATTCGGCACAACTGCTACCGACAGATTATGATCCTCAGCTGACGATGCTATCGGTGGATATTGAAACCACGATGCGGGCAGACCGAATTTTCTCCATTGGACTCTATTCAGACCGATACAGTAAAGTGCTGATTGTCGGCGAGGGGCCGAATGAACCCTGGCTAGAGTATGTAAACGATGAGCGAGCACTGCTGCAGGCGTTTATTCGGGAAGTAGAACGCTGTGATCCCGATATATTCATCGGTTGGAATGTCGTCGGGTTCGATTTTCGGGTGTTGGAAGAACGGGCCCGAAGACTCCAGGTGCCCATGAGTCTGGGCCGTGATCGCAGTCGTATACAGGTTATTCAGTCGGGCAATGGGAAGTGGTTTTGCCGTATTGCCGGACGGGTGGTGCTGGATGGTATCGATACCCTGAAGGGCGCAACCTATCAATTTGAAAGCTTCTCCCTTGAGAATGTCTCTAATCAACTGCTGGACAGAGGTAAGTTGCTCGGTCATCAGCAAGATGATGGACTCACCCTAAACAAGGGGGAAGAGATTCAGCAGGTTTACCGGGAAAACCCCCGTCAGTTGGCAGAATATAATCTGGAAGACTGCAAGCTGGTCTGGGACATTTTTGAGCACGCTAAGTTGCTTCATTACCTGATAGAGCGCAGTCGTTTGACCGGTCTGCCATTAGATAAGGTGGGCGGTTCTGCGGCTGCTTTTGATAACCAGTATCTGCCTCGTCTGCATCGCAAAGGTTATGTTGCTCCTGTGTATGCCTCCGGTGAATCGCAGATGGGCGCCCCCGGCGGTTATGTAATGGAATCCCGGCCCGGTCTCTATAATCAGGTACTGGTGCTGGACTTTAAGAGCCTGTATCCCAGTATTATTCGTACTTTCATGATCGATCCTTTTGCATTGGCGGAAGGGACCGGCACCGAGTGTCCCCCGGAAGAGCTGGTGCCGGGTTTTAACCACGCCATTTTTAATCGTAAAGAGGCGATACTGCCCGGTATTATCGAACGGCTGTGGCAGGCAAGAGATCGTGCAAAAGCTGAAAAGAATGCGCCGTTGTCCCAGGCGATTAAGATCATCATGAATAGCTTTTATGGGGTACTCGGCTCCAATGTTTGTCGCTTCTTTGATCAGCGTCTTGCCGGCTCAATTACCCTGCGAGGCCACGAGATTCTCATCCGTACCCAGGAAAAAATCGAGGAAGAGTTTGGTTACCAGGTGATCTATGGCGATACCGACTCGGTGTTTGTCTGGCTGGGAGATGATTTCCCTTTGGATAAAACCCAGCAAGAGGGGCGTCGCCTGGAAATCTTTCTTAATCAGTGGTGGCAGGAAGAGGTGCAACAGCGTTTCGGCTTGCCCTGTCATCTGGAACTGGAATACGAAACCCATTACCGACGTTTTTTTATGCCGACCATGCGAAACTCTGAGAAAGGCACTAAGAAGCGTTATGCGGGTATTCGTCATTTTGTCGATGGCAGTGAAGAACTTATTTTCAAAGGACTTGAAACGGTACGCTCAGACTGGACACCTCTGGCGCGTAGGGTGCAGCGAGAGCTTTACCGGTTAATCTTCAGTAATACGCCCTATACCGCTTACCTTAAGCAGATCGTTATTCAGATGAAAGCCGGGGAGCTGGATGAAGAACTGGTTTATCGTAAACGCCTGCGCCGCCCGTTAGATGAGTACAGTAAGAATCGTCCGCCCCATGTGCAGGCAGCCCAAAAACTATTCGACCATCTTTCCAAAAGAAGAAAGTTGGATACTTTTTCTTCCGGGACCTATATCGAGTACCTGATCACTGTAAATGGCCCAGAACCGATCTCTATCACAACCTCCTTAATCGATTATCAGCACTATTTTGATCGTCAGTTGGTGCCTATCGCCGATGGAATACTGATGTTCATGGATGACAGTCTTGATGGCATCGCCGCTCCCCAGATCAGTCTCTTTTGATTGCATCTCACTGCTTATAAATAGCGCTGATATCTACAAGCTTTACCCCTAGCGTTTCACTAAAACTTCACTGTGATGAGTTGATCAATCCCAGATAATAACCTCTGTTTTTATTCAGATGTTTTCTGATTTTGCGGGAGTAATGATGAACCAGCCACAAACCCCTAAGCAGCCTTGGCTGTTAACCCCTGGGCCGATAAATACGAGTCAGACTGTTAAACAGGCGATGTTGCAGGACTGGGGGTCATGGGACGGTGATTTTCGTGCTATGACACAATCGCTGTGTGAGCAACTGGTTAGCTATGTGGATAACAGCGGTGAATTCGTCTGTGTGCCAGTGCAAGGCAGTGGCACCTTTACTGTGGAGGCTACTCTCGGAACGCTGATCCCTAAACAGGGAAAAGCACTGGTGCTGATTAACGGCGCATATGGTCAGCGGATGACGAAAATTCTCGATTATATGGGCCGGGATTATGTTGTTCTGGACAAAGGCGACTATGAGCCGCCCCGGGCTGACGAGGTGGCTGCGGTTCTGGAGCAGGACGCCGCTATCACTCATGTGCTTTTGGTGCACTGTGAAACCAGCTCCGGTATTCTGAATCCGGTTGAAGAGATCGCTAATGTGGTGGAGCACTATGGCCGCCGCCTGATTATTGATTCGATGAGTGCTTTCGGTGCTATCGACATCCACAGTAGCAGTGTTCGCTTTGATGCCATTATCTCCTCGGCCAATAAGTGTTTTGAAGGCGTTCCTGGCTTTGGCTTCGCGCTGATCAGAAAAGATGCGCTGCAACAGTCAGCATCTAATGCTCACTCCCTGAGTCTGGATCTGTACGACCAGTGGCACTATCTGGAGAACACCGGGCAGTGGCGTTTCACTCCACCTACTCATGTAGTTTCCGCTTTTATACAAGCACTTAAAGAGCATGAAGAAGAGGGCGGTATTGCCGGTCGCTTTGCCCGCTATAGCCGTAACCAGCAGCGGCTGGTGGCAGGGATGCGTAAGCTCGGTTTTCACACCCTACTAGCGGATGAGTGGCTGTCACCGATCATTGTTACCTTTTTCTCTCCTGGCCATGAAAACTTTAGCTTTCAGCGGTTTTACGATCTGCTTAAAGCGCATAACTACATTATTTATCCGGGAAAACTGACGACGGCTGAGAGCTTTCGTTTGGGCTGCATCGGTCAGTTATATGATGAACAGATCGATGGCCTACTGGAAGCGATGGTTAGTGTGCTGGACGAGATGCAGATTCCTGATGGCAATCCAAACAGTTAAATAATATAGGGCAACAACTAAACTGTTGTCAGGAGAAAATAATGTACCGTTACGAACGTCAATACACCGGGCCACTGCAGGCGATCATCATGGACTGGGCGGGCACTACCGTCGATTTTGGTTCAATGGCACCGATCCGTGCATTTCAGGGGTTGTTTACCAACCAAGGGGTACCAATCTCGCAAGTTGAAGCCCGTGGGCCGATGGGCACAGAGAAGCGTGAACATATCCGTCAGCTGTGCAGCCATCCCCGTATTCGCGCTACATGGGTTGAGGTTAAAGGCACAGAGCCAACAGACGCCGATGTCGATCGGATGTACGATGAGTTCGTGCCGTTACAGGTTGCTGCCATTGCGGAAACTGCGGTTCTGATTCCCGGCCTCACAGACCTGCTTGCATGGGCTGATGCGAACGAGGTAAAGATCGGCGCCAACACCGGCTATGCGGATATTATGATTCAGGGGTTGCTGGCGAAAGCCGCAGAGCAGGGTTACAACCCCGCATCTAATGTCTGTGCTACTCAGGTGCCTAAAGGCCGTCCTTACCCCTATATGGCAATGATGAATGCTATCGAATTAGGGGTAGAGAATCTGGCCGCCTGCGTAAAAGTTGATGATACTCTGACGGGTATTGATGAGGGCTTGAACGCAGGGATGTGGACTGTCGGCGTAGCCGTGAGCGGCAATGAGGTGGGTATGAGTCTGAATGAGTGGAACGCAACCGATGCTGAACAACAAGATCGGTTGCGGGCCAGAGCCTATGATCGTTTTAATCGATCCGGTGCGCACTATGTGATTGATAGTATTGCCGATCTGATTCCTGTGCTTGAAGAGATTGAGATGCGCATGTCTACTGGCGAGAAGCCGTGACACTGACCGCATTTATATTAATTATAGTTTCTGCACTGTTTCATGTGGGCTGGAACCTGATCGGCAAGAGGGTCGCACAAACGCTCCTCTTCTATATCTGGGCGATGGCGGTGGGCGGGCTGATGTTCAGCCCGTTTCTGATTTTTCATGATATTCAATTGATGGGGCTACCCAGTACTTTCTGGTGGTTGCTCTGTTGCTCCGGCTTGTTTCAGGGGCTCTATCTTATAGGTTTAGCACGGGCTTATCGTTCCGGTGATATGAGTATGGTATATCCCCTGGCTCGGGCGTTACCGGTGGTTGTAGTACCGCTGGTGATCGTTATTCTCTATGGCAGTACTGCAGTTACCGCGGTTGAAGGCCTGGGGATGCTGTTTATTCTGGCGGGTGCAATCGCTTTGCCTCTGAGCCGCTGGAAAAACTGGCGGCCCAGGTTTTATCTGCAACCGGTGATGTTCTGGGTTCTGCTCGCAGCGGTAGGTACAGCAGGCTATTCCATCGTTGATAGCATGGCGCTGCAGATCATGCGTGATTCGGGTATGAACGCGTTTCAGGCGGGCAGTAGTTTTGTCGTGTTGCAGGCGGTGACAACGGTTAGCTGGATGGTTCTGCTGATTGGTTTGATACCGGGAGAGCGGCTCAGGGGTCTGCAACAGAAGGGGATGGCCATACTGGCCGGTTTCTTTATCGTCGGCACCTATATGCTGGTGCTGACCAGTATGACTCTGGTGACGGAAGTCAGCTATGTGGTCGCCCTGCGACAGATCAGCATTCCACTGGGTGTGATTATCGGTGCGATCTGGCTGCAGGAAAAAATGAGCCTGCCCCGTATTCAAGGCACAGTGGTAATGCTAATCGGTCTGCTGCTGGCTTCCATTTAAATGTAGATCGTGGGTAGTCTATTAAAAAGAACGTTGCTCTGATCCCATTGGTCATTGTCATCGTTCGAATCTATCTTTGAAAAATCGATCGTTGGCTCTGTATATAGCACGCCCCATATTGTCCGGTAGGAATAAACGATCCCTCTCAGATCTTACGCCTTTAATATCAGCCAAAGTCTCAAGCGACAGTTTCCTGATGCCGAGTGATTGAAGCTCAGCAGGTATCTGGAATTGATTAAGAATTTGCAAACAGTTTGAATCATGACAGATCAGATCAAGCGATCGGGGTGCGCTAGTACCAATCTGAATGCCGTTCCACTTTTCACCTTGTATAAGGCTGTATTCGGCTTGTATTGAGGCCGACAGGGGTAGGGTAAACAAAAGCACCATAACCAGCGCTGAAAACCTATTTTTTCTAGACATAGATCCTCCATAAAGTTAAATAAGAAGGTGATACTGAAATCGTTCTTCGGATATTTATTAGGACCAAAGGCCGAGCATATCGTTCATATTAGAGGTAAAAGGGGCTGGTTTATAGAGTCGATGATTCAGGGTACCCTCTGATCTGTCTTGCTAGCGTCTTGATAGCTGCTATTTTCAGGCGGGGTGTTCAATGTAGCTATTGAGCGACTAAGGGCTCAGTGCCAATCGCTTCAGGAAACAGCGAGAATCCTAGGCCTTCATTGATCAAGTTACTTGCTATAAAAAGCATTACCGTAGGTTGGGATGAGGTACGAATCCCAACAAGAAAGCAAAGCGAACGCCTATAATTTCAACTACTCGGATCAACTCGTCACCATGGGTCAGACTAACGCTATAAGTTCATCGTAAACGACGGGCTTTAAATGCCTGCCATAGCAATGTAATAGGCAGTAACACTTCGCCTAAAAATGTATATTGCGCAATAAGGTATTCGTCGGTCGCAAAAGCAAAAAAGGTGAGGGTATCCACGCAATAGCCAACCCCCGCAATAACCAGTAACACGCCAATGGTTTTTGGCAGGAAGCCACTGCGATACACCAGATATCCCATCGGTATTAACCAAAGCCCCCAGAATATATGAGCGATCATGATGCCTTGCTCATGTAGCTGTAAAAGAAACAGTGCTGTGGCTTGAATCTGTTCCGATGAAAATAGGCCGCTCAGTCCATCAGACCTGATGATAAGCAGTGCTGCGACATTACTAAGTTCATTCAACATGGCTATGGGTACGGATACTAGGGTGAACAACAGCATAAATAGTGCAGCGACTGCACCGTATGGGCGCAGCAAGTAATAGAGTGCAACGACCAGGAACAGCTGAATAACCTGAATGGCGAACGCGCACAGAACGCTGAATCGTATGACTGTCTCATGGTCTGTCAGGTTGGTAAAAGTCTTGGCTGCGTCACCCGCAACGTGCACGAATTCTGGAATATACATGATACCGAATATGCCCATCGGAATGAGTAGCAGGTATAAGCTGCCTGCCAGTTGTGCCAGGCGAATATCGTTCAATGACTTCATGGTTACCTTTCCAATATTACTTTTGTAGATGATTGAAATAAGTTTACCTAGTACTTTATGCAGGTTAAATTGACGTTAATTGCCTAATGGATATGCGTATTTGCATGGTTGTGTGTTGGGTGGTCGGTATAGATGGTTGGTGTGGAGTGTTATATGGACTGGCAAACAGTTAATTTTGACTGGAATCGGGCACGGGCGTTTTTAGTCACCGTAGAAGAGGGGTCGCTATCGGCGGGTGCCAGAGCGCTGGGTTTAACTCAGCCGACACTGGGGCGGCAGGTGACGGCTTTGGAGCAGGAGTTGGGTGTTACCCTGTTTGAACGTCTGGGGCAGGGGTTAAAACTGACTGAATCTGGGGCTGAACTGGTGGCACATGTGCAGGCGATGGGAGCCGCGGCCAGCCGCTTTTCAATGGTGGCATCGGGTCAGTCACAAACTCTTGAGGGCATTGTTACTATTGCTGCCAGTGAACTTGAAGCTGTGTTTATGCTACCTGCAGTGATTGAACGTATACGCACTGAGCTGCCCGGAATTACACTGGATCTGCAGATATCTCACGAAGTTGCTAACCTGAAGCAGCGTGAAGCCGATATTGCCCTACGGAGCTTTCGCCCTACTCAACCCGACCTGATCGTACGTAAACTTTGTGAAACGCCGATCTGGCTCTACGGGACAGTGCAATATCTGGCACCCTACGCAGATGTCAGTTCTGCCGACGCGTTAAAAAATATACAGATTATCGGTTTCGAACAAAACAATAAACTTCAGGAACTACTTAACAACAGCGGCAATGGTTGGTCGCTATCTGCTACGAATCAGAAGATTTCCACACTATCGCAAATGCTGCAATGGGAACTGGTTAAGCGTCACCAGGGCCTAGCGCTTTTCCCTGAATCGATAGGTGACAGAGAAGCATCCTTTGTTCGAGCCTTTGAGTCCTTCGGCCCACCTATTACCTTGCCCTTGTGGCTGGTCTGTCACAGAGAGTTGCATACCAGTCTGCGAGTAAGAAAGGTTTTTGATGTGATTGCTGCGATGCTGTCGGATTAACGAAGAGTTAAGGGGATTCCTTTGGCATTCAGGAAAGGCTGCTGTCGTTTTCTATAAAAACTGCTACCCGTAGGTTGGGGCGAGGTACGAACCTCAACAGCTTTTCAAATAACACCGATAGCATAACCGCTAGGGTGTATCTGCGTGGCTGGTTCGAATGTTGTTCAGAGTTGAACTATTTTAAATCTACTCTGCTTCCAATTATTTCGAGCGTCCGCCTTGTTGTTATATGATACTCACGCCTGAAACCCAATTTTTAGAGATCTAGATATCATCCACCTCCATGTTATTTGTTTACAGGATGAGCTGATAAAGACATTATTCTCTTAATTAAGGCTGCTCGGCTTCCATTTTCTCAAGGTAGTTGATGGCATCTTGATGTTGATCTATACGTTATTACACAGACCCTAACCACTTATGACCAGATCTCGTGAATATTATCGCCATGGACCCGTTGTCCGACAGGGGCAGTCTGTTACTTTTCTCGATGCCAGAAAACGCTTTGATTTTAGGTCCATCGGCATTGGGCGATGGGTAACACAGCCTGAGCAGGATAGAGCCGCAGGACTGTTTTATGATGCGTTGGTTGATCTTATGACCATATTAAACTGTCCGGAGCCTTTGATATCTTTGCGCGGAACCTTGTCTTTGCAATATGGAATAGGTGGGCGTCCCGGCGTTGCGGCTCATTATCAACCGTCGACGCGTTGCTTCTCGTTGGCGAAAAATGCAGGGCCTGGAAGTATCGCACATGAGTGGTTTCATGCGCTGGATCACTACCTCGGCGGTACTGCATTTGCTGATGCCACGACTGGAATGTTTGCTTCAAAAGCATGGTTGTCAGACGCGACACCTGTGGTTCATCCGTTGAATGATGATCTGTACGCCTGCTTCAGCAGTATTATGTTAGATGGGGATGGTGAGTCCCCCAGCCAACTGTTTGATGCATCCGTTCAAATCGACCGGGCCATGAATCAAGTGTATTACAGTCAGATTGAAGAGCTATGCGCCCGGGCATTTGAAGCCTTTGTTCAGGATGCGGCTATATCGAATAATTTTTTGGTCTCAGGGACGAAAGCATCTGCCGAAGCGGAGCACGGCCTCTATCCGATAGGAGAACAGCGAGAGCGTATCAATGCCGCGTTCCAGTGTTACTTTAATCGCTTGGGGGCAGCATTAAACAGCGAAATTCTCAGGAATGCTTGTTAAGGAGATGGGATTAAGTGAAGGCGCTGAGTTTTCTAGAAAAACTGCTACCCGTAGGTTGGGGTGAGGTAGGAACCCCAACGAGAAAGTAAAGCTAGCTTCTCAAACGGTGAGATCAGCTACTCTGGCTCCTTCGGTATTAAGGAAAGGCAGCTGTCGTTTCCTAGAAAAATGACTACCCGTAGGTTGGGGTGAGGTACGAACCCCAACAAGAAAGTAAAGCGAGCCCCCCAAACGGTGAAATTAGCTACTCTGGCTCCTTCGGTATTAAGTGGAGACTACTGTTGTATGCCTTTGTTAGCCTGGCTAGTCATTTTTACTAATGGTTATCTCAAGCGACTTACTATCTCCTGCAAACCACTTCTGTACATACAGAGAACCGACGATAGGCGCGCTGCCTTCATCTGGGACTTCCTTATAGCGAACACTGTTTTTCGTTTCTTTCTCGAATTCAAACTTCACTACTTTCTTAGACATCGAATTTTCTCGTTAAGCTATTTATCAGACCAAATACCTAAGTCAGTTACTGCGGCCTATGGGGATTTATCAATTCTGCCTGATATATAAACTTGCCGCCATAAATGCTGTTTCCTGATACTTCTTCATGCCATCGGGCATTTCAAATGGCGCTTTTTTATGTGAGGCTGCAATTCCTTGTCCAGACACAAAAAAGACTTCAGTTACGCCATTCAGCTGTATTAAGGCTTCTAGCTTGAAGGAGATAGCCCCACCGGCCATTTGCCCTCTCTTCGCTCGTTTCTTTATTACAAAAGCATCAATCTGGTTCTCTTTAGAAAAGTTCACTACTGCGTCGTAAAACGATCTGATTAACGCACTGGACTCATCATCATTGAGCTTTATCTTTTTGGGTTCGATATCAACGAACTGAGCATCATCTTCAGTGCACTCAATAACAGCAAAAATAGCTTCCGATGATCTTAATTCAATACCGCAAATGCGTGACATTATTCTCTGCCTTCTTTATTAGCCTAACGCTGAGCTCAATCGCCGCCGGAGGCGGTCGATTGGAGTGATTTGTTAGTTTTCGACATAGTCATATTTGAGCCCAAACCTGTTTAAGCCCGATCATATGTATTAACCCTAAAGCTAAGCAAATACCTGAACTCCACAACCAAAATCCAGGTGTTCTCCCCAGCGGGTTAGTGTAAAGGAAAAAACCAGCTACACCTCTGAGTAAATAGATCGCGGTAACTGCGGATAACATCCAGCGAAGTAAAGGCAATTGGCTAATCACGCCAGCGCCAGATAGTGCATAAAGCGACCATATTGCAAAAACTAATACGATAAAGGATGTAATGATAGTTGGTTTAACACTGCCTCTTTCTGCAAGTGTTGCCATTTTCTCTCCAGCCCCCATAAAGCGATACCATGTTGCACCAAAATATATGCAGCCAATATGCAAAACAGCAACAATTGCACTTAGAGCGGCACCGATACTTAAATATATATTCGCGCTCATGAGGTCTCCTAGCAAACTAATATTTTAATTATGTGCGTGCGCGTTTTGACACCGCAAGACTGTGGATGAGAAAGCTGTATCTATTTGAACTAAAAGAGTAGTTATGACGCACGTAGTTTGTCATCCCCTGAAAACACGCAGGCACGCTTTGTCACCGGCCTTATTCCCT
>JAGPUU010000220.1 GCA_018067325.1 Amphritea sp. | reverse complement strand
TCCGTGCACAAGGTATTACGTACACTCCAGTGGTCTTTGATACTAATGATCAAGCAGCACAGGCGTTTGACAGCGGTCGTTGTGATTCCTTCACTACTGACTTGTCACAGGCAGCAGGCCTGCGTACTCGAATGCAAGATCCATCTTCCGTTGGCGCACTACCAGAAGTTATCTCTAAAGAACCTCTGGGCCCTGTCGTACGTCAGGGTGATGACACTTGGTTTAACATTGTTAAGTGGAGCCACAATGCGATGCTGAACGCTGAAGAGCTGGGCATCACTTCTGCGAACGTTGATAAGATGAAAGCGGAAAGCACCAATCCAAACGTTAAGCGTCTTGTAGGCCTAGATGGACCTAAAGGCAAAGGCATGGATCTGCCTGATGACTGGGCATACCAGATCGTTAAGCAGGTGGGTAACTACGGTGAAGCTTATGAGCGAAACGTAGGTAAAGGTTCACCACTGGGACTGGAGCGCGGACTGAATGCGCTATGGAACCAGGGTGGCTTGCAGTACGCACCACCTATGCGTTAATACGCTGATTAGCGGCTGGCCGAAAGGCTGGCCGTTTTTGTATCTGCTTCCAAAATTTATAGAGGGGGCAAATAGATCTGTGTACTGACTTCTGGAGTAAACAATGTCCTCAGACATTTCGAATTCGGGTCACAACCCTGAAGGCGGCCCGGCTAAGCCAAAGGCGCCTCCGCAGAACAAACCAAAATTCTGGAACGACCCGAAGAAAAGGTCGTTACTATTCCAGGTGCTATTGTTGTCGGCACTGGGATTTGTTTTCTATTCCATCATTGATAATACCCTGACTAACCTTGAACAGCGTGGTATCACCACAGGTTTCGACTTCCTGACCGAGGAAGCGGGTTTCGGTATTGCGATGAGTCTGGTCCCCTACACCGAAGCATCAAGTTATGGCATGACCTTTATCGTCGGTCTGATGAATACCATTTTGATCGCATTGATGGGTATCTTTGCGGCGACCATACTGGGTTTCCTGTTGGGCGTAGCGAGACTGTCAGATAACTGGCTGATCTCTAAAGCCTCTACTATTTATATCGAAACGTTCCGTAATATCCCATTACTGCTGCAGATCTTCTTCTGGTATTACGCGGTACTGCGAACCCTTCCTCATCCACGCCAGAGCATGGAGTTTTTCGGTACCTTTCTTAATAATCGTGGATTTATTGTGCCAGCGCCGGTCGCCGAAGATGGTTTCGGATTGGTGCTATTTGGCTTCTTTGTCGCTTTGATCGGAAGCTGGTTGATTTCTCGTTGGTCGAAGAAACGCCAGGAACTTACCGGTCAGCAATTTCCTGTTTTCTGGGTCAGTCTTGGATTGATTGTCGGCATACCATTGGTACTCTTTATGCTGAGTGGAATGCCCCTAGGCCTTGATCATCCTGAGTTGAAAGGCTTTAACTTTAAAGGAGGCATCACGGTCATACCTGAGCTGATTGCACTCTGGTTTGCGTTGAGTATCTATACTGCGGCTTTCATTGCTGAAACCGTCCGGGCGGGTATTTTGGCGGTATCCCATGGTCAGACTGAAGCCGCAACGGCACTGGGTATGTCGAAAGCAAAAACGCTGCGGTTCATCGTTATTCCTCAGGCGCTGCGTGTGGTTATCCCACCGTTAACCAGTCAGTACCTGAACCTGACGAAGAACTCCTCTCTGGCAACCGCGATCGGTTATCCGGATCTGGTTAACGTATTCGCGGGTACTACTTTGAATCAGACGGGACAGGCGATTGAGGTTATTGCGATGACGATGGCCGTTTATCTGACCCTGAGTCTGCTGACATCGACATTTATGAACTGGTATAACTCCAGAATTCAGCTGACCGAACGTTAGGAGGGGATACTATGAAATATGAAATGCAACCCACGCTGCCCCCACCTGCGAGTATGGTCGGAGTGATTGGTTGGATGCGTAAGCATCTGTTTAATGGGCCAATTAACTCGGTAGCGACTATTGTTGTCGGGTATTTTCTGATCAGCTTTCTGGTTCCTACTATTCAGTGGATCTTTATCGATGCTGATTGGGTCGGCGATAGCCGCGATGCTTGCACCAGTGGCGGTGCCTGTTGGGTCTTTATTAACAATCGACTTGACCAGTTTCTGTATGGTTTCTATCCGGAAGCGGAACATTGGCGAGTGCAGACAGCCTTTATTCTACTAATCGGTTCGATTATCTGGCTAGTAATGCCTCAGACACCGAAAAAAGGGTTGGTGGCTGCGTTACTGTTAGTGGTTTATCCAGTTGTTGCCTTCTTCCTGCTGTATGGGGATATCTTCGGCTTGGAGACTGTCGAAACTCACCTGTGGGGAGGCCTTAGCCTGACACTGGTGTTGGCGGTGGTTGGTATTGTCGCTTCACTGCCGCTCGGTATTCTGCTGGCGCTGGGGCGTCAGTCGGAGATGCCAATCGTGAAATCGGTCTGTGTTATTTTCATTGAGATCTGGCGTGGCGTACCTTTGATTACCGTGCTGTTTATGGCCTCGGTTATGTTGCCACTGTTTTTCCCGGAAGGGATGAGCTTTGACAAACTGCTCAGGGCGTTGATCGGTATAACCCTGTTCCAGTCTGCCTATATGGCGGAAGTTATCAGGGGTGGTCTGCAGGCGATCCCTAAGGGGCAGTATGAAGCGGCAGATGCTTTAGGTCTGGGTTACTGGCAGAAGATGATTCTGATCATCATGCCGCAGGCGCTGAAGCTGATGATCCCTGGCATAGTGAATACCTTTATTGCCCTTTTCAAGGATACCAGTCTGGTACTGATTATCGGTCTGTTTGACGTACTGGCGATTGGCCAGGCGGCGAACCAGGATCCGAAATGGATCGGCTATTCTACCGAAAGTTATTTGTTTGTTGCCCTGTTGTTCTGGGTCTTCTGTTTCAGTATGTCGCGTTATTCGCAACAGCTGGAGAGACAACTTCACACCGGGCACTGAGCCTGATAACAGAGAGATTTAGAGATGAGTCATTCACAAGCTAGTGACAAATTGATGGTGGAACTGCGCGACCTGAATAAATGGTACGGCGAGTTTCATGTGCTGAAGAATATTAATCTGGAAGTGAAGCAGGGCGAGAAGATTGTTATCTGTGGCCCATCGGGGTCCGGTAAATCAACTATGATCCGTTGCATTAACCATCTGGAAGAGCATCAGAAGGGCGATATCGTTGTCAGTGGTATCCCCCTTAATGAAGATATTAAGAATATCGAAGCGATCCGTAAGGAAGTGGGAATGGTGTTTCAGCACTTTAATCTGTTCCCGCATCTGACCGTACTGGAAAACTGTGTACTGGCACCTATTTGGGTAAAGAAAATGCCCCGCAAGGAAGCTGAAGCGCAGGCGATGGAGCTGCTTGAGCGGGTTAAAATTCCCGACCAGGCGCTTAAGTATCCGGGCCAGTTGTCCGGAGGGCAGCAGCAACGGGTAGCGATCGCCCGATCACTCTGTATGAACCCTGATGTGATGCTATTCGACGAGCCGACCTCTGCACTCGACCCTGAGATGATTAAAGAGGTACTGGATGTAATGATTGAGCTGGCCACAGAAGGCATGACCATGCTTTGTGTAACCCATGAGATGGGCTTCGCTAAGACCGTAGCTGATAGGGTTATCTTCATGGATGGCGGGCAGATTGTTGAAGAAAATGAGCCTCATGAGTTCTTTAACAACCCGCAGCATGAACGAACCCAGCTGTTTCTGAGTCAGATACTTCAGCATTAACGCCGCGTAATTGCTAGGCGTGGCTTCGCCACTTGCTAGAAAAAGCACAAAAAAAAACCGCCTATCTGGGCGGTTTTTATTTTTCTAGCAATAGCATAAAGGGATCTAAGATTTTGCCTGGATCCAGATCCAGATCTAGCTATTAGCTGTGGGTAAGTTCTTCGTATTCTGCTTCGCTCAATTTTCCATCTTTATCGATGTCAGCGCCTATAAACGCCGCTTCAAGACCATTAACGCTTTTAGCTTCTTCCAGGTTGATAACACCATCAGCGTTAATATCGACGGTTTGAAAGTCAGGCATCTCTACGGCAAAAGCAGTGGCGGAAACGGTTGTCAGGGCGATGGCACATAGGGTTTTGATGTTCATATTTAAAGCTCCTAGATTTAAGTTAACAAAGTTATTTATTGATAACCGCTGTATAGCAGCCTTTATGCCAATGTAGTTTTTCACATATAAATCAATAACTTAAATAATAGGTTTTTGTTTGTTCAGAAGATAACTGTCTCTATAGAGCATCGGGATAATAAGGGTGATTAGTAAGCTGCTGATTTATAAGAGGTTTAACTGTCTTCGCACAGAGACTTGGGTAAGTGCATGTAAGCTGTTTATCTGGGCTATATGTGTATCTGAAGGCAAGGGTCGAGGTGCATGGAGGCTGCTTTAGGCCAATAGAGGTTATAAAACCCTTTTGCTGATTCGTTACGAACTTTCGTCAGCGCTTAAAGCCGCATATTTTTGTTCAAATTGATCGGCAGGTATCGGTTTGCAGAAGTAATACCCCTGGCCATAGTCACAACCCCACTGAGCCAGCAACTCAAGTTGCTCTTTAGTTTCGATACCTTCAGCAATAACTTTGATACCTAGTTTATGAGCCATGGCGATAACAGATTCACAGATGGCAGAATCATCGCTATCCGCCGTTAAGTTGCTGACAAAAGTTTGGTCAATCTTGAGATAATCTACGTCGTATTTTTTGATGTAAGAAAGCGAGGAATACCCCGTACCAAAGTCATCCAAAGCAATTTGCATCCCGGCATCACTCATGGCAAATAATTTACTCGCGACAATAGGGCCTGAATCCATCAGCAGCCCTTCTGTCATTTCAACCACGATGGCCTCGCCTGTCAGCCCGTGTTGGGTTAAATAGTCAAACCAATCATATAGATGAACGTCCTCACTCTTGAATTGAATCGGTGATTTGTTAATGCTGATTTGAAAATTAGAAGCAATCGTTTCGCGCCAAGACTCGACCTGTTTCACGGCCTCCTTAAATACCCAATTACCTATCTCAATAATTGCCCCCGTTGCTTCTGCCACAGGAATGAAGTCAGCAGGACTAATGATACCCTGCTGTGGATGATGCCAGCGAATTAATGCCTCTGCTTTATGTACGGAGCGTGTTTTCAAATCTACAATCGGCTGGTAGAAAAGTTGAAACTGATTGCAGGCTAAAGCTTTTCTTAGGTCGGTACTTACCGCATATTTATATTGCGTGGACTGCTTCATCATCGGCACGTAATAACTACGTTGGTTACGACCTTGCTGTTTTGCGCTCTCCAACGCTAGATTAGAGCATTGAATCAATACTTCAGAAGTTGATGCATGGGTCGGAAAAGAAGCGATGCCGATACTGCTAGTTAAATAGACATTATGATTTTCTACATCGAATGCGGTTGCCAGTATCGCCTGAATACGTTTTACAATACTCTCCACATCGTTCTGACAGCTTTCATCGGGTAATATAACAGCAAACACATCCCCCGCAATTCGTGCCACCAAATGGGAGGCTTGCAGGCAATTTTGAATTTGTTCCGCTGATTGTTTTATCAGCTCATCACCAACCAGATAGCCGAGGCTATCATTAATTTCAGTTAATCGATCTAAATCTATCAGCAATAAATGAATTGGATATTCTTGTACGGTGGCAAGGTCTATTTCATGGTTCAAATGATCGATGAACATGTGACGATTAGGTAGGCCTGTCAGGCTATCAAAATTTGCTTGCCGTTTGATTAAGTCTTCAGACGCTTTACGCTGAGAGATATCACTGAAGAGACCGATTCGTCGATAGGGCTGATTGCTTTCATCATAAATCGTGTTAATCGATAGCCACTCAGCATATATTTCACCATTCTTACGCCGGTTCCATATCTCTCCTTCCCATCGTCCTTTTGCATTAAGTTCATGCCACATTTTTTGATGGAAGGAGCGATCTTGTTTGCCTGATTTCAAAATGCTATGGGTTTTACCGACGACTTCAGGCTGAGAGAATCCCGTGATTTTTGAAAAAGCTGCGTTGACGCTTAATATAATGCCCGATTCATCCGTTACACTTATGGCCTCTTGGCTATTTTCATAAACGGAAGATGACAATCTCAACGCTTCTTCTTTCTGTTTTCGAGTAGTAATATCCAGCGTTGTAATTAACACGATGTCCATCGAATCTTCATAGCCAGGCATA
>JAGPUU010000214.1 GCA_018067325.1 Amphritea sp. | reverse complement strand
GACCTATAACCGCTGTCGTCGGTTAGCCAGTGCCCTGAATGAGAAAGGAATTGGCGAGGGAGATACGGTCGCGGTGATGGCACCTAATCTGCCGGAGCTGTTTGAGGCGCATTTCGGGGTGCCTATGTGTGGCGCTGTACTGAACGCACTGAATGTACGCCTGGATGCTGAAGCGATCGCTTTTATTTTGCAGCATGCTGAAGCAAAAGTGGTGATTGTTGATCGAGAATTTTCAGAAGTGATTGATAAAGCACTGAAAATGATTCCACATCGGCCGCTGGTCATCGATATTGACGACCCTTATTACGAAGGCGGTGAGTTGATCGGCTGTTGCGACTATGAAGAATTTATTGGCTCGGGTGACCCTCAGTACAACTGGCAGATGCCGGATGACGAGTGGAAAGCGATCAGCCTGAATTACACCTCAGGCACCACCGGTAATCCAAAAGGGGTGGTCTATCATCACCGTGGGGCTTACCTCAATGCTATGAGTAATATCGTCTCCTGGAATATGGGCCAGCATCCTGTGTATTTATGGACCCTGCCGATGTTCCATTGTAACGGTTGGTGCTTCCCCTGGAGCCTAGCAGCATGTGCCGGCGTCAGCGTGTGTTTGCGCCATGTTCGTGCCGATGATATCTATGCGGCCATTAAGCAGGAGAAGGTAAATCACTTCTGTGGCGCGCCTATTGTTTTGAATATGTTAAATAATGCACCGGATGAGATGAAAGCCGGTATTAATCATTCCGTGAAAGTCATGACCGCAGGCGCTGCACCACCCGCCGCTGTTATTCAGGGAATGGAAGGGATGGGCTTCAGCGTAACTCATGTATACGGTTTGACTGAGACCTACGGCCCGTCTGTTGTCTGTGAGTGGCATGAGGAGTGGAACGATCGCTCCGCTGAAGAGATAGCCCGGCTTAAATCCCGACAGGGTGTGCGAGCGCCTATGCTGGATGGGCTGATGGTTGCCGACCCGGTGACGATGGTGCCGGTACCTCAGGATGGTGTGACCATGGGGGAAATCTTCATGCGCGGTAATCTGGTGATGAAGGGGTATTTGAAAAACCCGACCACCACCGAGGAAAGTTTCGCTGGTGGCTGGTTCCATTCAGGCGACCTGGCGGTATGGCACTCGGATGGTTACATCGATATAAAAGATCGCTCAAAGGATATTATTATCTCCGGTGGTGAGAATATATCCTCCATTGAAGTCGAAGATGTACTCTATCGAAACCGGAGTGTCATGGAGGCTGCGGTGGTCGCCTGTGACGATGAAAAGTGGGGCGAAGTGCCTTGTGCTTTCGTCAGCCTGAAAGAGGGGGCCGAAGTCACCGAGCAAGAGATTATCGACTTCTGTCGGGAAAATATGGCCAAGTTCAAAGCGCCTAAAAAGGTCATCTTTGGTTCGTTACCTAAGACCTCTACCGGTAAAATTCAAAAGTTTGTTTTACGGGATAAAGCGAATTCATAAGCATTGAAGCTCGATCTTCGCCTTGGTTGAGTGGAAACCTTGGCTTCTAACTTTAAAAAAGAGACCTTTGGGTCTCTTTTTTTTGTCTTTGCTGTTCAGAATAATCTATTCTGAACTCTCTATGCAGAACTTAAACGTAAGTTTGAATAGAGTTTTTGATAAATTATTATTAGAGCGTACATACCGGGACAGGGAGATCTCACTATGAAAAAACTGAAACTAGGGCCTGTGTTAGGGGTAGAGTCAGACACCCGTTATACCGTTTGTTTCTCTACTGACCCCGATGTGGACTGGGTTAACGTTG
This sequence comes from Amphritea sp., assembly GCA_018067325.1. Taxonomy (GTDB): domain Bacteria; phylum Pseudomonadota; class Gammaproteobacteria; order Pseudomonadales; family Balneatricaceae; genus Amphritea. The sequence continues at coordinate 6,079 of JAGPUU010000214.1, read as the reverse complement.
TTTTTGATGGAGAGACTATGGCTTGTCACTTTATTAGCGAAACGCCGTCTTCTAAAGTGTGGCGAGTCAGTGTTGATGTTCCGGTGACAGATAGTGGCAGATCGCTTACTTATACAATTATGATTGCTGACGAGGCGGTCTGTTGTCGAAACGGTCGTGATAGTTGGCAGCTGTATTCTCCCGGACAGCAGCAAGAGGCAAAAGTTGTTTATACCTCCTGTAACGGTTTTTCTTCCCTTGATCTGATGCATAAAACACAAAAGCCATTTCGGTTGTGGAAGAAGATGGCTAAAGGTCACCAGGTGGAGCCTGTTTCGTTAATGCTGATGGGCGGTGATCAGTTATATGCTGACAGTATCTGGACTGAGGTAGTCGAACTAAGAAAGTGGAATTGCTTATCCCACAAAAAGAAAATCGCTCGTAAGGTTTCAAAAACGCTTGAGGGGCAGGTCGACCGTTTTTATGACCGTCTCTATCAAGATCGTTGGAGCAGCGAACATATGAGTCTGATGTTAGCGTCTGTCCCGTCGGTGATGATGTGGGATGACCACGATATTTTTGATGGCTGGGGAAGTTTTCCAGATGATCTGCGTACCTGTGATGTTTTTCAGATGATCTTCAGAACGGCGAAAAAATACTTTGAGCTATTTCAGGTTCGTTCCAGAGCAAATACGTCGTTATTAAATCAAGACGCGGAGCATTATGCGTCGGCGTTCAAATTCCGTAACTACCATATTCTGGCGTTGGATAACCGCACCGAGCGTTCGCTGAAACGGGTGATGAGTAACGAGAGTCAGTGGCCGTTGCTGAATGAGTATCTAACGAACCTGGATGAAGAAGGGCATCTTTTGGTGCTTTCAGCTGTGCCGGTGGTGTATCGCGATTTCGGCTTTACTGAAGGTGTGCTTGATGCTACTCCCTGGGAGGAAGAACTCACCGATGACCTTAAAGATCACTGGCGATCCAAGGAGCATCAGGGAGAGCGGGCGCGGTTAGTACACCGGTTGTTGGAAAATGCTAAACGCCGCACCGATGTTAATGCGAAGAGCAAAACCGTTATCTTATCCGGAGATGTGCATCTGGGCTGTATAGGTGTGATTAACGATAAAGCCAAAGATTGTAAAATTCATCAGGTGGTGTCTTCCGGTATTGTCCATCCGGCGCCCAGTAAGCTGCAGTGGATCGGTATTATGGCGGTTACGAATGACCGGGATGAGTATCTGGATGAGAATAGAGACATCCAGATATCGATGCTGACACCCTTCGCGTCGGATAAATATATTCGTTGTCGTAACTACGTCACGCTAGAGGTTGGCACAGATCACAAACTATGGGTGAACTGGATGAGTGAAGGTAAAGATAATCCCTATTATCCAATTCAGTAAGCCGTTTGTGTATGAAGGTGAGGCAGGCTTGGCCTGCCGTTTATACAGGTATTTAGCGTTTAAAAAGCATTCTTAATCTCATCGCGAATACTTTCTGCTTCTCTTCTGCGTTCTTCAAGCCTGGCGATATCACCGCTGCTGAGATTTTTTTCGCGCAAGGCAAACTCAATCTGTCTTAGTGCTTTAGATGTATTGCCGGTGAGGAGAAAATACTCGGTGCGCGCTTCGTGCACGCCCAGCGTATCGCCGGCCTGTCCGCGAGTTTCAGACAGCTCGTACCAGATATAACTATTTGCAGGGTGTTGCTGACTCAACTTCGTGAGAATCTGTGCTGATTTCTTAAACTGATTATCTGCCCTCAAGGCTTTAGCGTAAAGCTGGTCGACAGGGTAGCTGTCCGGATATAGTTTGCTCAGGCCATCCAGTTGTTGCACTGCTTGTTTAGTCTCCCCAGAGGCCAGTGCTAGTTCAGCTTCAGTCAGGCGAACATAGAGGTGCTGGCGAAGATTTGAGGGCAGGTCGTTCAGGGTGGTGCTGGCTTGCTGATATTTACCCGCTTTAATCAGTGCGATTACCAAGCCGTAACCGCTTAGTGGGTCATCTGTGGCGCTTTCCTGATAGCCTTTGATTAGCTGTTTAAGATTATTGGCATAGAAAACTTCAATGCGTTTTTTTATCAGCTGAAAATCAAATTTCTGAGGTTTATACACTGGGCTGGGTAACTGGCGGGCACGGTTTTCAGCATCGGCAATACGCGACTCGCTAACCGGGTGGGTAAGCAAAAATTCAGGGGGCTTCTGACCGAGAAAACGGCTTGAACGCTGGATTCGGGAAAACATACGCGGCATTGCAAAAGGGTCGAAACCAGAACTGACTAAATTGAGCATGCCGATACGATCGGCTTCCTGCTCATTACGGCGGCTGAAGTTGAGACCTGCTTGCTGTCCAGCAGCCATCGTCGAGCTGATGCCCGCTATGCCGGCTTGTGTATCGACACTGCTCAAGAGAATGCTAGCGAGAATGCCCGCAAGTACTAACGGGGTATTGCGACGGCTCTCTTCAAGTTGCTGCGCGTAATGGCGCTGAGACAAGTGAGCAAGTTCGTGGGCGATAACGGAGGCGAGTTCCGGTTCATCTTTTGCACCCAGCAATAGGCCTGAGTTGATGCCGACAACACCTCCAGGTACAGCAAAGGCGTTAAGGTTTGGGTTATCTAATACGATTAGATCCAGTCGATGATCCTGGAGCTGGCTACTCGCAGCCAGTTGCCAGAGCAGTCCATTTAGATAATTAACCACCAGTGGGTCGCCATACTCGGGTGCCTGACCACGTAACATTCTTGCCCATGTGCGGCCCAGCTGAAATTCTTGTTCCAGGGAAATGGTGGCAGAACTATTGGCGATTATCGGTAGCTCATTGGCCTCGATGATGGTGATCGGGTTGAGTGAGAGCAAACCCGCTAGCAAATAGCGTAAAAGTCCAGTGCGCAAGTTGATGATCCTTATGCTCATTTTCTCTGGTTATAACGGCGGGTTAATATAATTGTGCATTATATTAACCCCGCTTTTGGTATATATTGCTGGCCTCGTATCCATATCAGGAAAAACTTCATGACTGAGACCCATTGGGATGAACAACTCGACACCTGTGGACTGAGCTGCCCGCTGCCGCTTCTAAAGGCAAAGCAGGCGCTGCATAAACTGGAACCGGGTAAAGTCCTTAAAGTGGTTGCCACCGATGCGGGGTCTCAGCGGGATTTCAAGGCTTTTGTCGACCAATCAGACCATAAGATGCTGGAATCGTTCAGCAATGATGGTCAGTATACCTATATTATTCAGCGCGGCTAACAAGGGAGCAGAGCGTGAGAAAGATTTTCAGTAAATGGATCGATAATTACTTCTCGAATGAAGAGGTGATGCTGTTACTGGTACTGCTGGCAGCCGCGCTGAGTGTGATTCTTTATCTGGGCCAGACGCTGACACCGGTATTCACCAGTATCATTCTGGCGTTCCTAATGCAGGGTATGATTATCTGGTTGAAAGACCGTAATGTTCCCCATTTCACCTCAGTTTTGATGGTGTTTACCCTGTTTGTTGGCATATTGCTTTCATTAATGCTGTTTATTATGCCGCTGGTCTGGAAACAATCGGTCAATCTGTTTAATGAACTTCCGCGAATGGTTGCACAGGCAAAGTCTGTCTTATTGCTATTGCCCCAGCAATACCCGGATGTTTTTTCTGAACAGCTGATTACGCAGATTATTGACCTGGCTACCGCTGAGTTGAGCCAGCTGGGGCAGTTAGTAGTGACCTATTCGTTGAACTCTATTGCAGGTTTAGTCGCACTACTAATTTATGTAGTCCTAGTGCCTATTCTGGTGTTTTTCTTCCTGAAAGACGGTAGTAGTCTGGTGAATTGGTGGGTCTCTTTCTTACCCCAGAAAAAAGAGATGTTGAGCCAGGTCTGGGCTGAAATGGATCAGCAGATCGCGAACTATGTACGCGGTAAGGTGATTGAGATTGTCATCGTTGGATCGACAACCTACCTGGCGTTTGTGTTACTGGGAATTAACTATGCAGCCTTGCTGGGTATTATTGTGGGGTTGTCTGTATTAATCCCCTATATCGGCGCTGCGCTGGTAACTCTGCCCGTTGCCCTGATCGGTTTCTTTCAGTGGGGCTGGACCAACGAGTTTTGGTATCTGATGCTTGCCTACGGCATTATTCAGGCGCTGGATGGTAACGTGCTAGTGCCACTGTTGTTTTCAGAGGCGGTTAACCTTCACCCGGTTTCGATTATTATCGCAGTGCTGATATTTGGTAGTGTCTGGGGATTCTGGGGCGTGTTCTTTGCCATTCCACTGGCGACGTTGATTAAAGCTATTCTGAACGCCTGGCCGAAAAGTCACTCGATTATTAAAGCCGAGGCTGAAAGTAGTTAACGAAGGTTTTTTTACCTTCCAATAAAAAAGCCGGCATAAGCCGGCTTTTTTATTTCAGATACAAAAGTCTTCTTTAAAGCGCCTGAACCGCTGCTAATACCTCTGCAACATGTTCTTTAACTTTTACTTTGCGCCACTCTTTACGCAGCACTCCTTCTGCATCGATCAGGAAAGTACTGCGCTCAATTCCCATATGTTCTTTTCCATAGAGTTTTTTCAGCTTTATAACATCGAACAGTTTACACAATGTCTCATCCGGATCGCTGATCAGCTCAAAGGGAAATGACTGTTTGGCTTTGAAGTTTTCATGGGCACGCATGCTATCGCGGGATACACCAAAAATAACCGTTTTTGCATCCTGGAATTCTTTATACAGATCACGAAAGTCCTGTCCTTCTGTGGTGCAACCAGGCGTACTGTCCTTTGGGTAGAAGTAGATCACAATGTTAGAACCTTTTAGTTCTGACAGGGTCACAGAGGTCTCGCTGGTGGCTGGTGCGGTGAAGTCGGTTACCGCTTGATCAATAATTGGCTGGCTCATGCTATATCCTTAAAAAATCTGTCTTAAATACTACGCTTATCTGACTGAGATCAGTTAGAATGATACGCTTTTTATACGATAACAGATTAAACAGTTTTGGCGGCTCTTTAGCGTACGGTTTTTTTTATATTCCGACCACGCTAACTTATTGAGCTGAAATGGGTTGAGCCGGTAAACGCTGGCAAGTACCATAGGCCATTCTGTACACCTCTTGATGGAGACCAAGATGATTACTGGCAGCATTGTTGCTCTTGTTACCCCGATGAAATCTAATGGCGATGTTGATTGGGACGCGCTGGATAAAGTGGTAGATTTCCATCTGGAAAAGGGCACCGATTCAATCGTCGCCGTCGGCACTACCGGCGAATCTGCAACACTAAACTGTGATGAGCACTGCCAGGTTATCAAACGGGTCGTGGATCGTGTAAGTGGTGCTATCCCTGTGATTGCAGGTACCGGTGCAAATTCCACCCGTGAGGCTATTGAGCTGACGGCAGCGGCTAAAGATGCGGGCGTGGATGCTTGTCTGCTGGTGACTCCATACTACAACAAGCCAACTCAGGAAGGCTTGTATCAGCACTTTAAAGCTATTGCTGAAGCGGTTGATATCCCACAGATTCTTTACAACGTTCCAGGGCGTACTGCGTGCGATATGCTGCCTGAAACTGTGCTGCGGCTGACTAGTGTGCCAAATATTGTTGGCATCAAGGAAGCAACGGGCGATCTGGTTCGTGCTAAAGAGTTGATTGAAGCTGCGCCGAAAGAGTTCGCCATTTACTCGGGCGATGACGGAACGGCTGTAGAACTGATGCTGCTTGGCGGTGACGGTAATATCTCAGTGACGGCAAATGTTGCTCCCGCCCAGATGGGTGAGTTATGTCGTCTGGCAATTGCAGGAGAAGCCGATGCAGCGCGAGCTATTCAGGCCTCTTTGCTAAACCTGCACAACGCTATGTTTGTTGAGGCCAATCCTATCCCGGTGAAGTGGGCGATGGCGGAGATGGGTATGATGGGGCAGGGCATTCGTTTGCCGCTCACAGTTCTGGCAGAAGAGTACCGCTCTCAAGTGCGTGATGCGCTGAAAGCCTGCGAAATTATCTGAAACTAACGGACGAGAATAATGAGAATAATCACCTTGCTGCCTTTGGCAGCAGCAGTGTTGAGTGTTGCCGGATGTGGTTCATATTCAAATCCGATTTACGGTGAGAATGG
>JAGPUU010000213.1 GCA_018067325.1 Amphritea sp. | reverse complement strand
GTTGCTGGTGATCGGGCTTATTTTCATGGGGGCTTCTTTCTACCAAACGGTTGTGATTAAAGAGGAGGCGGAACAGCGCACCTCGGAGTTGAATGATTTCCTGCTGTTAGTGAGTGATATCCGCGCTAACATCGCCCTGGCCCAGTACCACGAGAAAAGCTTCCAGGTCGATAGGAGTATGTCTCAGCTGCCATTGTTTAACGACACAATGGCGAAGGTAGATGCTGATATTCAGGCGATGAAACAGTACTTGAGAACGGATCAGGATAAGGACCAGGTTGCCCGGTTTCAATCGGTTGTCGATAATTACCAAGATACCTTCTACGACGCGTCAGAGGCCTCGGTGGCTGTTGGCTTAACGACTGATTTGGGCTTGTCCGGCCAGATCAATAAGCTGTTGTGGGAAACAGATACAATGATTGTCTGGATTCAGCGGGACTGGCTGCGCAGTTCGTTTGATACATTGAAAAATAGTATGAGCGAATATATCGCCAGCGGCGGCCGCACTGTTACTAAAGAGACGGTTAGTCATCAGGTTAACCGCTTGAAAAGCCAGATGGAGGCGGTCACCACGGTAAAACAGTTCCCTCAAAACCAGGTGGCGGTGATCGAAAATCTGGCGGCACTAGATCTGTTGTTTGCGGAGTTGTCAGAATCGGTTGAGCGAGGCACTAAGCAGTTCGATCAGTTACAAACCATCATTGCTGAGTTGGATCCCTTCATAGGCCAGGTAATAAAGCTGACTGATAGTTATAAGGTTCAGAACAGCGATGTTCAGGCTGAAGAAGTGTTGTCGATGGTGACCTACTTCTTTGCCTCAATGGGGTTGATGCTTGTCGCGATGGCGGTGGCTATGTCGATCGTTAAGTACGGGGTAGTCGATCCGGTAAATATACTGCAGGACACGGTAAACAGGATACGCGAGGGTGACGTAGGCGCCCGAAGTGGACTGGAGGCCCGGGATGAATTGGGACAGCTGGGTTCAGTGCTGGATACCTTGCTGGATGAGAAAGAGCTGGCCCTGACAGCAAAAGAGGAAGAGAACAGAACACTCAACAACTCGATCATCGAGTTGATTAAAAATGTATTCCTGATCAGTCAACGTGATCTGACAGTACGGGTACCTGTTGCAGAGGATGTCACCGGTGCCATTGCGGATTCGATTAACCAACTGACCACATCTATTGAAACGGTCCTCAATGATGTAAATGCGGTATCGACCCGGGTACACAAAGCGTCTGTTCAGGTAAAGTCACAGTCCGAAACTGTACTTACTTATGCCAGCAGGGAGCAGGAAGAGATCGTCGAAACCTTGCAGGGTCTTGATTCAGCCATCAAAGCGATGGAGCTGATTTCGAAACTGGCCGTACTAACCAATAGCGCTTCTCAAAAAGCGATTAAAACGTCTGAAACAGCGATGGATTCGGTATCTCAGACGATCGGCAGTATTAATAAGATTCGTCAGACCATCCACGAAGCAGAAAAGCGGATCAAACGTTTGGGAGAACGTTCTCAGGAGATCGGCGGTATCGTAAACCTGATTAACAATATCTCTGAGCGTACCCATGTATTGTCTCTGAATGCGAGTATGCACGCAGCTTCCGCAGGTGAAGCCGGTCGGGGTCTGATGGTGGTGGTAGATGAGGTAAAGCGTCTGGCGGAAAATTCACGGGAGGCAACCTCCGAGATAGAATCGTTGGTGAATAATATCCAGCTGGAGACTGCAGATACTATCAACGTAATGAACACGGTAATCACCGACGTAGTTGAAGGTACCCGGCTGGCAGAGGAAGCGGGTGAGCGTATGGATGAAACCCGATCGACTACGCAAACCCTGGTTGAATCGGTGGTTCGGATCGCGCAGAACTCTGCCCGGCAGGCGAAAGTAGCGAAAGAACTGCGGGCTCGTGCCGGTAAGATTGATGAGACCACTCTGGCCACCAACAAAGCGATGCTGCAGCAAGCGGAACTATCCGATGAACTGGTAGATGCTGCACAGGAGCTGCAGCGCTCTGTAAGCGTATTTAAGTTGGCGGCACCGGTCGTATCCTGAGCCATCTGACGGGCATATAGCATGATTCGTGAAAGCATCACTTCAGCAGAGCAGTTTCTTGCTCTGCTGCAAATACAGATTGACTCACAACCAGCACCCGAGGCGCTGATCGATGCGCTTCAGGGCTTGGTCGATCCTTTCAGTGAAGCGGGGATGCTCGGTATTGCTGATGCATTGGCGCTCTTCGCTGAACAGCTTGAGCAACTGGAACAAATTGAAGAACTGGCAGAACAACGGGTTCTGTTGATCGATTTTTCAAAGGCGTTGGATGAGCTTATTCATCAGCCCCAACCGGGTGTTGGGCAATACCTGTTGGCCTGTTTGAGTGATGAACATTGGCCAGAGCCCCTCGAGGCCGAAGATTGTGACTTTCTTGCAGAGTTGCTGGAACAGGACTGTCAGACACTGATTGATAGCTTGCTTGAATCTACACTGGCCACGGAAAGTATTACCGGGCCAGATCTGCCTGACAGCTCAGGTAATAGCTTAACCGCTGAGTGGGGTGAGCAGTTGGCTCAGCTATCCAGCTTAGATACTGAATCTGGCGTAGAGCAGTTACATCAGCTGGTGGAGGTATCCGGTGATGCGGGCTTCGCTGGTTTTGCTGATCTGTTTGCCTTGCTGGCTGAGCAGTGGGAATCTGAATGCGACAATCCCAATCGTCCCGAGCTGCAGCAGCAGGCTAGTGTGTTGTTGCAACGTTTACAGCCGGATGACACGAAAAGACTTCTATTGCTGATGGGCGATCAACGTTGGGCAGAGCCATTACCGGAAGATGACCGACAGTTCTTGCAGGAGCTGTTGCTGACGGACCTGCAGCAGTTGGTCCATTTTGAGACAGAGGCTCAGGCTGGTGATATTCAGCTGGCCAACAGCGAACTGGAACTTGAACCTGAAATAGTACCGCCTTTGCTGACACCCCCTTCTTTCTGTGATGTTGATTTGGCATTGCTGCAACAGCCTGGCCCACAGTTGGAGCCTGCCGTACTGCTGATGCTGACCAATTCGTTACAGGGTTTACTGGATGGCTGGCAGGTCCCAATGGAGCAGGGGATTCCAGCGGACAAGCGGCTATCCTTGGCGGCACAACAACTTGAACCGATAATTAGGGCCCTACGCTCGGTACATCTACTTGGAGGAGCTGCGATTGCACAGGGGATTGAAACCAATATTTGCTGGTTGCTGAATAATCCGCAGCAGTTTCAATCACAGATGCAGCTCCAAATTAGTGAGTTGCTGGCAGAGTTGATTAATTACCTGGCCGATATTATCGATGCTGAAAAGCAGCAGGTGTTAAAAGACCAGCTGGAGGTTCTGGAGTTACCGGCTAGGCCAACCGAAGAGCAGATCAGTTATATCGGTGGGCTTCTCTCTCTGGCTTCACTGCAAACACCACTAACACTGGAAAGAGAGCTGGCAAGCGATGCGGATGTTGTTCTGAACGTTGCAGATGATATCGATCCTCAGTTATTGGATATGTTGTTTAACGAACTGCCGGTGCTCTGCGAACAGCTTTCAGAGCAGCTTCAGTTGATGGCGGATAACGCTGATATTGAGGCAATTCGTGAAGCTCAGCGAGCCGCTCATACCATTAAGGGGCTGGCAAATATGGCCGGTATTAGTGGAATAGCTAACCTGACTCACCGGCTGGAAGATATTCTCGAACTGTTTACTGAGGCTAAGCAAATCCCGCAAAAGCCTCTCAGTGATGATCTGACCGCGATTACGGATACTATTGCGGTGATGTGCGAATCGGTTATCGATCGGGTTGCTGCCCCGGATAACGCTTGCTCAATGCTACAGCTGGTAATGGACTGGCACTATAAATTACGCAGTGAAGGCCTGGCCCAGCAAACTGAAATTGAGGTTGCACTGGAGCCTAAGCTTGGCCCGAAAGTAGAAGTATCTATTGATCCGCTCCTGGCGTCTGGAGAGGAGTCTACAGACCCTCTTCAACTTGAAGAAGCGGGTAGCCGTGAGCAGACTTTTTTCCGTGTGCCTCAGGCTACCCTCGATAGTCTGATGCGGCTGGCAGGCGAAGGCACCACACTGAATACTCAGCTTGATGAAGAGATTACCCAGCTGCGAAGCTCTGTGCGTCTTAGTCGTGACCGTCAGCGAGCAATGCAGCGGGTTGTCTTCGAGCTGGAACAGCAACTGAGCGAATACTATACCCTGCAGCCGGGGCTGGATCAGGACAGCGAGACCTTCGATCCCCTCGAGATGGACCGCTATAACGAGATGCATACCAGTCTCTCCAGGCTTCAGGAAACCGTTGCTGATATTCAGGAAGTGGAACAGCAGATGGACCGACACATTCGTCGGACAGGTGAACTGCATATCGCCCAGAACGGTATTCAGAAAGAGACTCTGGAAAAGGTGTTGAGCACCCGGCTGGTGGAAGTGAAGTCAATCACGGCCAGATTACAGCGGGTGTTGCGTCAGGCGTGCCGAACTACCGGCAAGCAGGCAGAGCTGTTTATCGAGGGTGAATCTACGCTGGTGGATAGTTCCATTCTTAACCAGCTGACTGATCCGTTGATGCATATTATCCGCAACGCCGTAGACCATGGCATAGAGTCATCAGATACGCGGACATCGCTGAGTAAGCCGCAACAGGGCAGAGTGGTTCTGCGATTTTGGCTGGAAAATGATCTTATCCGGGTAACCTGTGGCGATGATGGTGCTGGTATTGATACGGGGCGGATTCGGGAGGTTGCACAACAAAGAGGTTTGATCGATCCAACGGTTGAGCTGACGAAGCGAGAGATAGAACGACTGATTCTGATTCCCGGTTTTTCCACCCGGAATGAGATCAGCCAATTATCCGGTCGGGGTATCGGCATGGATGTTGTCCATCAGCAGATAATGCGGTTGCAGGGAAATCTGGATATCAGTTCAGAGCAGGGGCTGGGAACCACTCTTGAGTTGTCGATGCCTTCCAGCTCATTGATGATTAAAACGTTGCTGGTCCGGGCGGGGAAACAGATCTATGCACTGGCCAGTCATGGTCTGGAGCAGAGCCTGATCTCGCTGGATGGAAGGCTGCAGGATACGGCTGAAGGAATGAGGTTCGAAAGCCAGGGTGAACATTTTCCTGCCTATGGGCTGGAAGCGCTGTTGGGTGAGCATGGTAAGCCTTATGAATCCGATCAGGTGCATCCTGTTTTGTTGGTTAATCTGGGGTCGGGTGAAAAGGTTGCGGTCATGGTGCGTGAAGTGATTGCTCACCGCGAGTTGGCTTTTAAGCCGATGGGGCCTTATCTGCCGGATCTTCCAGGAATACCAGGGATCACTATTCTGGCCAATGGCGATACCGCACCCGTTATCGATCTGCCTGCGCGGATCAGGCATAAGTCTGATGGCAAGCAAAACCTGTTTACGCCGGTTGTTCTCAGCGATGATCTGGGGTTGCCAAAACTGTTGGTGGTGGATGATTCCCTTAGCGCCAGAACGTCTCTTTCAACGCTGTTGCGTGATACGGGCTATGAAGTGAACACTGCAATCGATGGCCTTGATGCGATGAATCAGATTCGCAAAAAACGTCCAGATCTGGTTTTGACGGATTTAGAGATGCCGCGGATGGGCGGTATGGAACTGACTAGTATGA
>JAGPUU010000209.1 GCA_018067325.1 Amphritea sp. | reverse complement strand
GAGGGGAAGCGCTCGCCGATGACAATTTTGGCAACATCATTCACGACATCGCCTTGCTCAATAGCCTCGGCGTTAAACTAGTATTGATTCACGGCTCACGGCCGCAAATCGAAGCCAAGCTTGAGCAACTGCAGATCAGTGACAAAGTTCATCACCATCTACGGGTAACCGATAGCGATACACTGCAGTGTGTCATTGAAGCGGCGGCCAGTCTGCGTACCGAGGTTGAAGCCAAGCTATCCATGGGCTTAGCAAATTCACCGATGCACGGGGCTAAAATCAGAGTTTGCAGTGGAAACTTTGTTACCGCACGACCTGTGGGAATCTACAAGGGCGTTGATCTTTGTCATACCGGCGAAGTTCGTCGGGTAGATAGCGAGGCGATACGCCAGCAGCTGAGCATTAATAACATTGTGCTGCTATCGCACCTGGGCTATTCACCCACCGGCGAGATATTCAATCTCGCCGTAGAGGATGTTGCCACTCAGGTAGCAGCCAGCCTGGGTGCAGATAAGCTCATTATGTTTGGCGAGGATGGTGGTGTTCGTGACAGCAATGACGCGTTGCGCTCTGAAATTCTGGCCGATACGGCAGAACGCCTGGTTAGTCAGTATATGGCTAAGCATGACAATCCTGACCAGCCTCCCTCTGAGCTTTCGCGCCATCTGAAGGCAGCGGTAGAAGCTTCACGCAACGGTGTGCCCCGCAGTCACCTTATCAGCTATCGTGAAGATGGCGCCTTGGTTTCTGAGCTATTTAGCCGTAATGGTATCGGTACCATGGTGATCGAACAGTCTTACGAGCAAATTCGGCCGGCAACTATTGAAGATGTCGGTGGCGTTCTCGAGCTGATTCAACCGATGGAGCAAGCGGGTATTCTGGTACGCCGTTCTCGGGAGCTGCTGGAAGCTGAAATTAACTGCTTTACGGTTATCGACCTTGATGGCGCCATTGTTGGCTGTGCCGCTCTATATCCATTCAGCGATGAGCAGGCCGCAGAACTGGCTTGCGTTGCTATTGCGTCGGAATATCGAGGCGGAGACCGGGGTGACAAACTGCTTATGGCGATTGAAGAATCAGCCCGGCGTCAGCAGCTGAACCGGTTATTTGTGCTCACAACCCGCACGGCTCACTGGTTTATCGAACGGGGCTTTGTCGAGACAGAAATCAGTAATCTGCCCAATGGTAAGCAAGCGCTGTATAACTTCCAGCGAAATTCTAAAGCGTTTTCTAAATCTATTTAAAGATAAAACTTAACTAAAAAGCCCTCTTATTGAGGGCTTTTTATTGCTCAGTTTAAAGGAAATCTGATTGAAAACAGCGCACCGCCAAACTTTGACTCACTTATTTCCAGTTCGCCGTCATAACTACTGAGAATATCCACCGCAACAGAGAGACCGATACCTTGCCCCGGAGCCGAAGTATCAGCTCGCTCACCCCGCTTCAGAATGGTCTGTCGTAGCTCCGGGGAGACTCCCTCTCCGTCATCGGCAATATCGATCTGTAGCATGCCAGAGCCATTACTAAAACTGACGGCAACCTGACTACGACCATATTTAAACGCATTTTCGAGCACATTACCCAGTAACTCCATCAGGTCTCTTTCATCGGCTGCAAGCTGATATTCTCCTTGCAGATCAAGCGTTACCTCAACATCTTTATCTCGATAGACTTTACTCAACGCAGTGACCATCCGTTGAATCAATGGTGCTACCGGTGTCTTCTTAGCCAGGGTTCGCCCCTGACTCTTTACGGCTCGCGACAACTGGTACTGAACGATCTGATCCATCCGTCCAGCCTGCTCAGTTACCAGTGTTTGATACCCGTTAAAATCAAGTTTCTCTTGTCCGGCACCGCGGATCACTGCCAAGGGTGTTTTCAGGCTGTGAGCCAGATCTCCCAACGTATTTCGATAGCGTTCACGCTGTTGACGCTCATTGTGTATCAATAGATTAAGATTATCGGTGACCGCCTGAACCTCCGTGGGGTACTCTCCGGTCAACTTATCACTTTGGCCCATCTCAATTCGCTTCAAGTCCTCAGCTAATCGCGTCAACGGCTTAAGTCCCCAGCGAATCAACGCTGTTTCAACCAATAAAAAGAAAAAGATTGCTCCGCCCAACCAGCCCCAGAGACGGGTATTAAAGGCTTTTTGTTCCGTTTTAACCGAGCTGTCGGACTCCAGCACAGTGAATACATAATTATGTTCTTTCCCGGCAATCTCCCAAAGCAGGGCAAACTGATAAACGAAAAGCCCCTGTTCTGGCAATTGATCAAATCGGGAATCACCGGTACTCAGACCATCAAACGCCAACTGCTCCAGCAAAGTATCACTGATCAGCTTGGCTGATTCTGAATACCACACCAGCATCTCATCACCCTCATGCAGAAAACCATACAGACCGGATTCAACCTGAGCGTAACGAGGCTCCTGTATGTCATCAGGAATCATTATCCGATCACCCTTCAATTCCGCTGCACCCAGAATCAGATAGACCTGCAGTTTAAGCCGCTCCTCTTCTGCCGCCTCCAGGCTATGGTGAAATGCCTGCTGCAGGGCAAAGCCTGTCAGGCCAAAGAAAACCGGCAGCAGAAGCAGTGAGGCGAGAAGAAGACGGGCTCTAAGGGCGCGGGGCATCATGCGCTATTTACAGCTCCTGCTGCCAGATCAAAACGATACCCCAGTCCCCTAACCGTCGCTATCGGTTGCAGCGTTTGATCCGGATCGAGTTTCTGACGCAGACGACGGATAAAGACTTCCAGTACATTACTATCTCGGTCAAAGTCCTGATGGTAAAGATGCTCGGTCAGCTCGCTCTTCGAGACCACCTTGCCAGCGTTAAGCATAAGGTATTCCAGAGTCCGGTACTCATAACTAGTGAGTTTTACCGACACCTCATTAAGAAAGACATTGCGACCGCTGCTATCCAGTTTTATCGAACCAAATTCCAACATCGGTTTGGCATGTCCGGCCGCCCGTCGCAGCAATGCGTTCAAACGCGCCATCAGCTCCTCTATGTGAAACGGTTTAACCAGGTAATCATCTGCACCGGCTTCCAGGCCTTCTACTTTATCCTGCCAATCTCCCCGGGCTGTAAGGATAATAATTGGAAAGTTAATATCATTTTCCCGCCAGCGGCGGATAACCTCGACACCCGAAAGCTTGGGCAAACCAATATCAACTATCGCCAGATCGTAAGGAAACTCATTGCCAAGGTAGAGCCCTTCCTCGCCATCTTCAGCTTCCTCTACGGTATAACCGCTATCGGTCAACGCCGTCACCAGCTGACGGCGCAGATCCATATCATCTTCAATAACCAGCAGTTTCATTCCTTACTCCATTCCTTTGGGTAGCTATCGCCACCTCTTTAAGGGGAAACTTCCTGACCCGTGGTTGCATCAATCAGTACTGTTTTTACCCGGCCATTATTGATCAACCGGATATGATGTATCTGTCGACCACCACGATTCCGCGTTTCCGCTTTAACAACTTTTCCACCATGGCTCTGCTTAACTCTTGTCGCGGCCTGTTGCAGTGATACTTTATTTGCGGCAAGCACCATGGTCTCAATTCTGAACTCAGGCATTCTCTCAACCGGCAACCTTGCCGCAGCAACCGTACCGGCTACAGATAATATCAACAGGGCTAGGAGCATATGAGAAAAAGCTTTGAGCATTGTTATCACCTTTATAACAGCCGCTTATAATCCACGGCTTTTTAATTACTACTAATCAGGAGACCGGCACAACATTCACCCGTACTTTAACTCGTTTGCCTGGATGATTATTCATCCGGGTATGATAAGTACGACCGTTATAACGATAGGTTACGTTGTAGCCCGTTACTCGCTCATAATACTCGACATCGTGTTCTACATTACAGCGTGTTTCTGTCCGATACTGTACTCTGTTCTCACGATGGTTACGGTTATAGCTGATATCGTTACCAATTGAAGCACCAAGTACGGCACCGACAACCGCCCCAACTTTTTTATTATCCTGCCCAGCACCTAATTCATTACCGATGGCTCCACCAATAATACCGCCAAGTATAGGCCCTGTATAAGACTTACGCTGGTGACGAGGCGTTTCATAACGCACTTCCTCATCCCAGCATTCACGGCGGGGGGTACGACGCTCAGACTGAACAACGATAGGTTGAACATGAGTCACCTTAGCAAAATCACGGTGATGATTGCCTTTCTTATTGCGGGAATCCGCTTCAGCCATACCGGAAAAAAGTCCCAGTGAGATCAAACTAGCTGCAATTATCTTTTTCATGACTACTCTCCCTTCTCTATTTTTTGGAGTATGTAGCCTATTCTCGTGCCACTGGACTGAACCGATCCTGAACTGCCTTCTACCGACAAGGACTTTACCTATCTTTACACTAAGTACGGTTTTCTATAGACACAAAAAAACCGGCCCAGGGGCCGGCTTTTGCATTTGTATAATCAGCTATTCAGCTGCGCACTTCTTACAGGTACTCACACCCAGTATCCGATACAACGGACACCAGCCGAATAGAGCGATAGCTATCACCGGCACACCTATCCAACCCCAAACAGTCTGAGGCCCAACAAAGACCAAAGCGATCAGCACCAGACCAACCAGTACGCGAATAACTTTATCTACAGACCCTATGTTTTTTCCCATCTTCCCGTCCTCAAATATGATTAACCATTGAGGCTAATTATGAAGATGCCTGATAACCCTGTCTGTGACAAAGTCACACAGAAGACAATTTATTCGTTTCTAGCAGCAGCGCGTATTGCGTCTTTATTCACAAACATCACCTGATTACGGCTCAGGGCAACCCATTCTTTCTGTTCAAAAACCTTTAATTGTCGACTCACTACCTCTCGAGCGGTGCCCAATTCATCGGCGATTTCCTGATGGGAACGTAACAAAATAAACCCCGAGCCTGCATTTTTAATAAGGTAACGGGCCAGTCGTTTCTCGATTCGTTCAAAAGCGATCTCTTGTACCAGGCCGATCAGCTTGGCTAACCGCTCTCCATATGAATCAAAAATAAATCGGCGCAAACCTTCAGATTCAGCCAGCGCCTGTTGAAACTCAACCAGCGGAATCATAAACGCCGTGACATCAGTTTCAGTGATGCCTTCGGCGGG
>JAGPUU010000208.1 GCA_018067325.1 Amphritea sp. | reverse complement strand
GAGATAAGATCACTATTCTGCTGAAATTTAGAATAAAGCTGCTTGAACCCCATAGCAGCCTGCAGATGATCAGACGAGACCACCTGCGGCATCGCCCGACTGATAGACTGTTCGATATCGATTGCCGGATAATGACCACGTTCAGCTAACTGCCGCGAAAGCACAATATGCCCATCCAGGATAGCTCTGGCCGAATCTGCGATAGGATCCTGCTGATCATCACCCTCAGTCAGCACCGTATAAAATGCGGTTATCGAGCCAGCTCCCTGCTCACCATTACCTGCCCGCTCAACCAGCTTAGGCAGCTTAGCAAATACTGACGGCGGATAACCTTTAGTTGCTGGCGGCTCCCCAACCGCAAGCGCAATTTCCCGCTGCGCCTGGGCATAACGGGTCAGGGAATCCATCAACAACAGTACATTCTTACCCTGTTCACGAAAATATTCCGCTAAACGGGTTGCCAGTTGAGCAGCTCTTAATCTCATCAAAGGCGATTCATCAGCAGGAGATGCAACCACGACCGCACGGCGCATCCCCTCTTCACCCAGAGTGTTATCAATAAACTCTTTTACTTCTCGACCACGCTCTCCGATTAAGCCAACAACAACAATATCGGCCTCCGTAAATCGGGTCATCATTCCCAACAATACGCTCTTGCCGACACCACTGCCTGCAAACAACCCCAAACGCTGACCACGACCCACACTTAAGAGCGAGTTTATCGCCCTAATACCAACATCCAAAGGTTGATTAATTGGCTGACGACTGAGAGGGTTAATGTTCCGCCCCTGCAGCGGTACTGTGGCCTTACACCTGAGCGGACCCAGACTGTCTAAAGGCTTGCCCACACCATTAACAACCCGACCCAGCAGCTCAAAACCCACCTCAACATCACCACCGCCTTTCAAGGGACTTACCCGGGCACCCGGCGCTAACCCATCCACAAGGTCAATTGGCATCAGGTATATCCGATCACCCGAGAACCCAACCACTTCAGCCTCTACAGAAGGCCCTTTTTCTTGATGAATCAGACAGTATTCACCCATAGAAGCTTTAATACCAACAGCTTCCAACGTCAGACCAATTAAACGGGTAATTTGCCCATAGGACACAGGCGACGGTACTTGATAATCCAATCCCTTAAGGCGCGAGAGACGCTTTAAGAGCTGGTCACTCATGGGGGTCCGGTGCTGATTCAGAGGCATCACCCTCTTCCGCATCCGACAGCTGCACCAAAACCTGCTGTAGCCGGGAGGCCGCAGCTTCAAAACGACGCTCCAGCGTGTTATCTATCAAGCCATAACCACTGAGCACTTTACAGCTACCTTTAGACAACAAAGCATCTTCAACCAGAGACCAGCGCTCATTCAAAGCCAGCAAGGGCTCGAGCACGGGAATATCCTCGGGATGCAGCAGAATCTTAATATCACTACTACTTTGGGGCAATTGAGCAATAGCATCTTCGACCGCCTTAACAACCAACGCACCATTAAGCTCGACCTGCGCTCCAACAACCGCCTGACCAAATTCTGTCACCAGCTCAACAAGTAACTCTTCTACCTGAACATTTACCTGCTTTAAGGGCTGATCCAACTGAGCCTTAAGCTCATTCAATAGCTGCAGCTGAGTATCAATATCCAGACGCGACGCTTCCAGGCCCTCTTTTCGTCCGTTTGCGCGCCCCTCCTCAAGCCCTTGCTGTAAGCCCGTCTCACGCCCTTCCAGTAAACCCTCCTGATAAGCATCTTCTCTGATCTTCTCCAGCTCAGAAAGCGTTAGACGACCATCCACAACCTCTTCAACAACCTCTTCAACAACCTGCTCGGGCTTACGTTCCAAACCAACGACATGCTCACTTTTAACAACAGGCAGTGTCCACAGTGCCGCCGCCCGAGCGTCTTCTGCACGAATTCTTATTATCGTTTTATCGACCGCCTTCATGCCTATCACAGCATCTCTTCTCCGCCGCCACCGAGCATAATTTCACCCTCATCAGCTAAACGGCGCGCCGTTGTCAGGATCTCTTTCTGTGCATCTTCAACTTCACTTACCCTGACAGGACCTTTAGCTTCAAGGTCATCGCGTAACAACTCAGCCGCACGTTTGGACATATTCCTAAAGACCTTATCCTGCAACCCTGTCTCAGCACCCTTCAGCGCCACAACAAGAACATCGGTACTAATTTCACGCAAAATAACCTGAATACCCGCATCTTCCACATCAATCAGGTTATCAAAGACAAACATCATATCGGAGATCTGATCACTCAGAGACTCATCTACTTCACGAATCTGTTCCATCAGCTCTTGCTCAATACCGCTATCAATGTAGTTCATGATATTCGCTGTCGTTTTTAAACCACCCAGACTAGCGCTCTGACTAGTTGCACCAGCGAACTGAGACTCAAGAATATCATTCAACTCTTGCAGGGCCGAAGGCTGTATCTGATCCAGAGAGGTAATCCTCATCAATATCTCCAGACGTACATTTTCATCAAATCGTTGCAGCACGTGAGCAGCTTGATCCGGATCCAGGTAAGCCAAGACAACGGCCTGAATCTGCGGATGCTCAAAGCGAATAATATCGGCAACCTGGCGGGAATCCATCCACTTAAGACTTTCCAGCCCCGAGGTATTAGTCGTCATAAGAATACGATCTACCAGCGATTGAGCTTTTTCATCTCCCAGCGCCTGACTCAGCATTTCCTTAATATAGTGATCATTATTAATACCGATACTGGTCTGATCACTAATCGCTTCCATAAAGTCAGCCATTACCGACTCCACAGCAGACTGAGGAATATTGTCCAGATTACTCATCGACAAACCCAGCTGTTGCACCTCTTTTTGCCCCAGATAACGCAACACCTCTGCAGCATCACTTTCGCCAAGCGAGATCAGCAACACCGCTGCTTTTTGGGTATTCGTCAGCTCAACACCGCCTTCTGTTACCTGATCATTCATGCTCGGACACCCACTGTCTGATCGCCTGCGCTACTTTTGCCGGATCTTCTGCAATCATGCTGCGAATAGCATTAAGCTGATATTCGTAAGTCTCATTCGGCGTTGGCGCAAGCGCATTATCGATACCACTAAAAGTCACTGTATCACCGGATATTTCACTCATATCAAGCGATTCCAGATCTGATGATAGGTCCGTCGGAGTAGTAGCACTGGCATTTTCAGAAGCAGCTTTCTGCGCAGAGCTCACCGCAAGACTTTTCATGATCGGCCGCAAAAGACCAAACACCAACACCAGCACAAACACACCGGCAAGTACCTGTTTGGCAATATCATGCACCCAATCCTGTTTCCAGATAGGAACTTCTTCCTCTTCATAGACATCAGGCGCGGCAAACGGGGAGTTAATCACATTGACGCTATCGCCTCGTACCGCAGAATACCCAACAGCATCCTTTACCAGTATAGACAGTCGAGCTAATTCGTTCTCATCCCACGGAGTTCGGGTTTTCTCACCGCCATCCTGGCTCGTTGTCGCCAAGTCATCTACAACCACAGCGACTGAAAGTCGATTAATCTGCCCCATCTGATGTTTGGTATAACTAATTGAACGATCCAACTCATAATTACGGGTCGCTTGAGATCGGGCGTTCTTAGGCCCATCCTGGCGCTCAACAACACCTTCATTCTGCAGAGCAAGACCATTAGCCGTCACCTCGGGCACCGAACTAGCCCCCGGAGGCTGATTCGACAGAGAACCCGGAACCCCCGAAGCTCCTGCCTGCCCCGAAGTACTTTCATCCATGGTCTGCTCACTACGCAGCGACGGCAGGTCCGGGTTATAAATTTCGTCTGTCTGCTCTACGGCTGTAAAATCAATATCGGCAGAGACCTCAGCTCGGTAACGCCCCACACCCACAACAGGCTGTAAGATACTGTTCACCCGGTTAACCAATGTCTCTTCTATCCGACGGGTGTACTCTAGTTGTTTTGCCGCAAGCGCTACGTCGGTATTCATATCACGGGTATTCAGTAAACGCCCCTTTTGATCAACCACGGTAACATCTTTACTGGATAGCTCAGGGATACTGGAAGCAATCAGGTTCGCAATCGCTTGCACCTGTATAGATTCCAGACGGCGACCTGCGACCAGATCAAGAAATACAGAAGCGGTAGGTTTACGCTGATCGCGAACAAACACAGACTGCTTTGGCAGTGCCAGATGAACTCTAGCCTTACGCACGGAAAGCATGCTGTTAATAGTACGTGCCAATTCGCCCTCTAATCCTCGACGATAACGCGCAGTTTCCATGAACTGACTGGTACCCAACCCCTGCTCTTTGTCCAGCAGCTCAAAACCCACCGTATTATCGCCGGTGTAACCCTCTGCAGCGAGCCGCAGACGCGCCTTATGCAGGTGTTCCCCTGCAACCAGAATATTATGACCACTGGAATCGAATTTATACGGGATATTATTAAGCTGAAGCTGCTCAACAATCTGATTAGCGTCGGAGTAAGAAACATTATTGTAGAGCACACGATAATCCGGCTCTTGCGACCAGAGTACAACAGCAAAACCGATCGCTATCGTGGCAGCCAGACCGACCATCAGCCCCAGTTGACGCACCAGCCCCAAGCGGTTAAAGCCGAAGGCTACCGGTCCACCTGTTCCTGTCTGCACTGTCGCGTTTTCCATCTAGCTCAGTTTCCTGATATTACGTCTGATTATTATTCTAAACTGACCAATTAAATCAAATCGGCATTTTCATAACATCTTCATAGGCAGAAACCATTCGATTCCGCACCTGAGTCAGCGCCTGAAAAGAAACCGACGCTTTTTCCATACTGATCATAACCTGGTGCAGGTCGACCCCTTCCACACCTTTCTCATACGCAGTCGCCAGACTTTTAGCCTGTGCCTGAGAATTATTAACACCCTCTATCGCGCCTTTAAACAGATCAGCAAAACTCTCGCCCCCCTGCGTATCAACAACAGGTCGAATTCCCTGAGGACGATTCAAGTCAGGCGAAAGACCTTGTTGAGCCTGCGTTTTTAGCTCACGCATCTGCTGCAACACTGAATTTATGTCTGCACGTTCAATCATACCCACCTCAACAATGGCAATATATTGACATTATAAGTTTGAACCGCCACTTAGCAAGCTACAAAACAACTTATTCGCCAATTTAATGACACAAATATATGTCAATAATTAATCTCTACCATATACAAAGCAAAAAACGGGCCATAGGCCCGCTTGTTTTTTGACGTCTTACTCTAACCCGCCTTAGGCGGATCACCATAGTTCAGCCGCACATACATCAGCGCAACGGTAATAGCATCACCCAAGGCCGTGTGTCGCTCCAACATCGGGATATCGAGGCACTTAGAGATCGTATCAAAACGCAGATCAACATCTCCGCCCACATGGCGCCACTTAATAATGTCATGATATACATGAGACAGTTCGATAGCCTTACCTGGCAAACCAAAGCCATATCGAGGCCGTAAGTACTTTTCCAGCATCCGCACATCATAATTGACGTAATAACCCAGGATAGGACGATTGCCGATAAACTCCAGCACCTTTTCCAGCGCCTCATCCATATAGACACCATCAACCAGATCAGCAGCACGAATTTTATGGATTTTAATTGAGTCACCGGTCAGACTTTTAGGCGGTTTCAACTTAATATCCAGCCGATCGCTGGTCATCACCTTGCGCCCTTTTATCTTCACCGCACCAATAGAAAGAATTTCACCCTCTTTGACGTTCAAGCTTGTCGTTTCACAATCTAGAGAAACAACTTCGTCACCTTCGTAAGGCGCGAACAGGTGAGCGTATGGACCATTTTTATGATCCATACGCTCTTTCATTTTTCTTATTGTTCTTGGAATAATCATATTCCGCTCTATCCTCCCAGGTGATACCGGAGCGTCAGACTCTTTTTAAAGCCTTTGACGATATGCATGCCATCTCGAAGCAGGTCTCGCTCCATTTTATCCAATGCAGACAACTCAAGGATATTAGGCGTTTGGTCTACACCATCTGACGCATCATCAATTCGCTTCACCTGCTGCCTCAAACGGGTCTGAATAAACAGTGCCAGCGCTTCAGCAAGCTCCCGACCATGCTCCTCCTTCATCTGCCCGATCTCGACCAGGGCTTCGATCCGTTTGAAGGTATTGGTTTCCAGTATTTTAAACTGCAACGCCATTGCTCGAATGCCATGCACTATAGGAAAGATACCCGCTTTTTTGACGTCTAGCTCACCTTTATCTTTGAGATTCCCAAAGAAAGTCAAAGGAGTATCGAATTCAAGTGACGCTTTGGCAAAGTGAGAGAAAAACACATCGTTGTTTTGTAGGTGACGCATAAACCAGTTTCTGGAGGTTTTGAACAACGCTGCATTACCAGCAACAGGATGCGCATCAACCGCAATCGCTAGATTCATCTGCGCCTCACCTTCACACCGATAAGACCAGTCACTTAACTGCTGAGTCCACTGACCTATCGACTTAACCCAGGCAGGATTAGAAACCATGATATTGCCCGGACACTCAGGAAAACCAAACGAAATTAACGTTTCAGTAAAGAGCTGCATGGTATCCTGCATACCAGGCCACTGGAGACCATCTCGATAGAT
Source organism: Amphritea sp. (assembly GCA_018067325.1). Taxonomy (GTDB): domain Bacteria; phylum Pseudomonadota; class Gammaproteobacteria; order Pseudomonadales; family Balneatricaceae; genus Amphritea. The sequence goes on along the minus strand of JAGPUU010000208.1, from coordinate 3,219 downwards.
CAGAGCATTATCCTGATCGGTCTTCATAATCTGCTCGCCGCGCCCCTCGCTCCCCATAACAATCAAACACACATGGGGCTGCATATCCACAGGCACTATCAGATCAAACAGCTTTGCAATCACACGACCATTCATTGCAGCAATCAGATCCATAGCAAAACGCGCTTTCACACCATGAGTCACTAACCCCTTTATCAGGTCGTTCAAACCATGGGCAGCTTCATGCAAATCCTCTATGGTTTTAGCCCGCTCAATCCGCAAACCAATAACATGGGAATGACTGGAAAAATAACTCAACACATCGGTCAGCTCTATGATGCCGGTAAGCTGATTGTCATCCATCACCACTACGCGTTCGATATGCTGCTGAGTCATTGTAATCAGCGCATTGAACAGATAATCATCCGACGTTGTAGATATAATCCGGTAGCTCGCAATTTCAGCGACATCTGATGTCAATTCAAGCCTTTTAATTACTACCGCATCCAGCAGATCCGTACCGGTTACCATACCGTAGCGATTGCCACGTTTCACCAATACACAGTCCGCATGCTTTTCACGCATCAGCACGGTCGCTTCACTAATAGAGGTACCCTCAACGACGATCAGCGGCTCTCGAATCAGACCATCCTTAACCTGAGCCAGCATGAACTCAGCCATGTCCTGGTCGCCACCTTCCTGCGCCTGAATCTCAGTTTTAGCAGACAAACTCTGTTGAAAATAATCTGCAAAACGACTATTCCCAGCACATAACTCCAACAAAGCCTTAGTTGGCAGCACGTGACATATTGTCTCTTCTTCCGCTATAAAATTATGAATTGCCTTACCGCGAATAGCCGACCAACCACCAAAGTAATCTTCATTAGTGTAGTGAACAAAAACCTGCTCTTGCTTCTCCTCACCCTCTTCAGTCACATCACTTTCACCAACGCGACCTTTGAGTATTACATAAACCCCCTCAGGCACACTCCCAGCAGCAATAATAATCTCACCTGCCTGGTAGTAACCAATATCCAAGCTTGAACGAAGATATCTCTGCTCTCGCTCTGAGAGCAGACTGAACGGCATATTTTCCATTTTAAAAGATGATGGCATAGATAATCCCTCCAACCTGAAACAATCACAAAATTTCTGATTAAAGAACTAATACAGTCCTTTAGGCTGAAACTCTAGTTGAATTTTACCGAATACAAAAAAACAAAAAGGCGCACCAACCCTAGCTGGTGCGCCTTGCGTTTTAGCCAGATCTTTTCAGATCTTAGTGCGCGTGAGCTTCACCAGCACCACGTGGTACACGGATGTTTTCAACAATATCCTGGATCTCCGCTGGAGGAGGAGGAGTCATCATTGAAACAACATATGCCACGATAAAGTTCAGTACCATACCAATAGCACCGAAGCCACCGGTAGAGATACCTAGGAACAGATCCGCTTTATCGCCACCCAGGAAGGTGAAGTAGATCATGTAAGCCATAGTAGAACCCAGACCTACACACATACCTGCGATAGCGCCTTCTTTGTTCATGCGCTTATTGAAGATACCCATCACGATAACCGGGAACACAGAGGAAGAAGCCAGACCAAAGGCCAGTGCCACTACCTGCGCCACGAATCCGGGCGGATTGATACCGAAGTAACCTGCTATACAGATGGCCACCACTGCAGCCATACGAGCGTACATCAACTCCTGCTTCTCAGAGATATTCGGATTAATAATCGTCTTCATCAAGTCATGCGCAATCGCGGTAGAGATTACCAACAGCAGACCCGCTGCAGTAGACAGTGCCGCAGCAACCGCACCAGCAGCAACCAACGCAATTACCCAGTTAGGCAACTGAGCGATCTCAGGGTTAGCCAATACCATGATGTCACGGTCAACGTATACTTCGTTCGCAAACGGAACACCTGGCTTAGCAGTCGGATTAGCGTATGCGTTTGTTACCGCACGCTCACCGTGCTCACCACGAGCATCGCCATCAAATGCTGGCTTACCTTTAGAGCCATCAAATGCTGCACCAGCTGCGTACTGAACTTTACCGTCACCGTTATAATCTTTCCAACCCAACAGACCAGCATTTTCCCAGTTCTTAAACCACTCAGGCATAGTCTCATAGGAAGTACCCGCATTATCAACGCCGTTGATAGTTTGGATCAGGTTAACTCGACCGAAACCAGCTACACCCGGTACTGTTGTGTACAGGATAGCGATGAAGATCAGTGCCCAACCAGCAGAAGTACGAGCATCTTTCACACGAGGTACAGTGAAGAAACGTACGATTACGTGTGGCAGACCAGCAGTACCGGCCATCAGAGCAGCAGTCAGACAGAAGATATCAACAGTCGATTTCTTACCTGCCGTATATTCCGCAAAGCCTAAGTCAATCGACAATTTATCAAGAGTTGCCAGAACAGACAGTCCAGAATCAAGCGTCGCACCCAAACCAACCTGTGGAAGGAAGTGACCCGTAACCTGCATAGACATGAAGATCGCTGGAACCATAAACGCCAGAATCAGTACGCAGTACTGAGCTACCTGAGTATAGGTAATACCTTTCATTCCACCTAGTACAGCGTAGAAGAATACGATTGCCATACCAATAACAACACCAGTATTGATATCAACGTGTAGGTAACGAGAGAATACGATACCAACACCACGCATCTGACCAGCAACGTAGGTAAAGGAGATTACGATAGTACAGACAATCGCAATAAGCCGCGCCGTTTGGGAGTAATAACGGTCACCAACGAAATCAGGCACTGTAAACTTACCAAACTTACGCAGGTAAGGCGCCAGCAGCATCGCCAGCAGCACGTAGCCGCCGGTCCAGCCCATCAGGAAGACCGATGCGCCGTAGCCGTTGAAGGCGATCAGGCCGGCCATGGAGATGAAGGAAGCGGCCGACATCCAGTCTGCGGCGGTTGCCATACCGTTGGCCACGGGATGGATGCCACGGCCGGCAGCGTAGAACTCACCGGTAGTGGACGCCTTGGCCCAGATGGCGATGCCGATGTAGAGGGCGAAAGTTATGCCCACTATGATATATGTTGTTGTTTGAAGATCCATTGTCTGTTCCCCTTAGTCTTCGTGTACGTCGAATTTGCGGTCCAGACTGTTCATTTGTGCCGCATAGATAAAAATCTGCGCGATGAACACGAACATGGCACCTTGCTGTGCAAACCAGAAACCGAGATCGGTACCACCGACTGCGATTCCCG
>JAGPUU010000207.1 GCA_018067325.1 Amphritea sp. | reverse complement strand
CATGGTAATTATGGTTCCATCGGATGAACAGGAACTATGCAATTTGCTGCAGACCGGCTATGAACATTCAGGCCCGGCTGCCGTTCGCTATCCCCGCGGCAAGGGACCGGGACGCAGTGTCACAAAAACAGAGCCCGTGGCTCTCGGTAAAGCCCGGTTGATACATCAGGGAAAACACGGCGCTTTATTGAATTTCGGTCCACTTCTGAATGAAGCGAAAGAGGCTGCGGAACAGCTCAACCTGACGCTGGTTGATATGCGTTTTGTGAAACCCCTGGATCGGGAGATGATTGACCAACTGGTAAAAGAGCACCCTCTGCTCATCACCCTTGAAGATCACTCAATAAAAGGCGGCGCTGGCGCTGAAGTGAGCGAGTACCTCCATGCTCAGCAATACAGCAACCTATTACTTAGCCTCGGCATTCCTGATCGCTGGATTGAACATGCAACCCGCGCAGAGCAGCTGAATGAGTGCGGACTTGATAGCCAGGGAATAGTGGCGGCCATAAAAGACATTCTGTAATTCGACTAAATTCTGTCATAAAAAAAACCGGCTTCAGCCGGTTTTTTTTTATGAATGGGATTGGTTAATCCTCATCTTGAAAATGTTCTTCGCTCATCAGATGTCCGAGCTTGCCCATTTTAGTCGCTAAGTAGTGTTCATTATGACGGTTTTTACCCACTTGCAGGGGTACCCGTGACGCTACGTTTAAACCATACTGTTCTAACGCTTTCACCTTGCGGGGATTGTTGGTCATCAGGTTCACACTCTTAATATTAAGGTGTTCGAGCATCACCTGACACATACTGTAATCACGCAGATCCGCAGCAAAGCCCAATTTCTCATTAGCTTCTACTGTATCCGCGCCTCCATCCTGCAGATGATAAGCCTTAATTTTATTCAAAAGCCCAATGCCACGACCTTCCTGACGCAGATAAAGCAGTACTCCGGCTCCCTCTTCGCTAATCCGCTTCAGAGCTTCCTGTAACTGGAAACCACAATCACAGCGCAGCGAGAAGAGCGCATCACCGGTCAGACACTCTGAATGGATGCGCGCCAGAATCGGCTTACCCGAATCCACTTCACCAAAAGTCAGAACCACATGCTCTTTTCCGGATTCCAGGTCTTCAAACCCCACCATGGTAAAAATACCCCAGGGGGTCGGCAGCTTAGATGATGCTACGTACTTAACGGACACTAAGGGATTCCTTCAAAAAATAAGGCGGTTATTCTAGCAGTGATATCGCCTTTCACATACCCCTGAGATGGGGACATTAGCAGAATATTTGAGATGTGAGGGGTTTATTTTAGTCCGGAAGCTCAAGGTCAACCCGGCGCGGCAGTATCACCTGGACCTGTAGCCCCCCCAACCGTTGAGAAGAATCCAGCATAAGCTTACCCTGATACTGGCGAACTATCTCAGTAATAATACTCATACCCAGTCCGTGTCCGGTAGTGGATTCATCAAGCCGCTCACCTCGATTCAACAAGCGTTCACGGGCATCTGACGGAATACCGGGGCCATCGTCCTCCACCACCAGTTCGAGACAGTGGTCGTCCATATGCGCCTTAATCCGGATCTCACTCTCGGCCCATTTACTGGCATTATCCAGCAGATTACCCATCAGCTCGACCAGATCATCACGCTCGCCAGGAAAATAACTTTTGGCGCTGATATCCAATTTAAACACCAGCGCTTTCTCTCGGTAGATAGCTTTCAGAGTACGCGTCAGTTTTTCCAGCTCTTCACCGATATAGATCCGCTGACCCGGCAAAGCTGCACCGGCAATTCTTGCCCGGGTCAACTCCCGCTCGATCATCTCTCGCAATCGAGTGGACTGTTCTTGAATCCCCTGGCCCTGCTCAATCCCCTCTTCGAGAAGCACATCCACATGACGATCAATCACCGTCAGAGGTGTTTTCGCTGCATGGGCCAGATTGCCCACTGCATTACGTGAACGCTGTAACCGCAGCTCCATATTTTGAACCAGATAGTTAATTTCTGTCACCAGCGGTTCAATTTCAGCGGTATTGGTAGACGAAAGCTGACGCACATCTCCGGACTTTAAGCGTAAGATATCTTTTTTTACATCCACCAGCGAACACAGACCACGACGGATAATAAAGATCTGCAACGCCAGCAAAACCATCAGCCCGACAGTTCCCAAACCGGCTAGCAACCAGCCTAACTGACTGAGAGATTCATCGATACGACTGATATCTTCAGCTAGTATCACCTGAATTTCCCGGCCCTGCTTCATAAATTTATTCGAATAAACCAGAGTAGGTTTACTGTTCTGTTCGACCAGGCTGATGTTTTCCTGGCCTATATCATTACCGCCGGTCGAAGGTATCTGTCCATCCCACAATGAACGTGAATAGAACCATTTACCATCGACGGCGACCTGAAAATAGTGCCCGGACATCGGCTGCTGATAGACAGAGGAGGTGTTATCCAGATTGATGCGCCAGCCAGAACCGATATCCATCTCTACCGCACGTAGCACAGAGTACGCATCGCTATTGAGTCGGGAGGCAACAAATTCGTAGGCCATCTGCCGCAGAAACCAGCTTTGCCCTACCCAGAACAGGCCGAACAAAATCACCGTTACGACGATAAAATTAACATTGAGCCGGGATTGAATCGATCTCAACGACTGGCTCCAAAAACATAACCCTGACCACGCTTGGTGGTGATCATATCGTGGCCGATCTTCTTGCGCAGCATTTTGATATAAGCTTCAACAACATTACTGTCATTTTCAGCACAATCATCATACATATGCTCCACCAGTTGTAGCTTTGACAGAATCCTTCCTGGATTATGCATCATATAACGCAACAGCCGGAACTCTGTACCGGTCAGAGCCACTTCTTCTCCCTCTCTGAGTACCGACTGAGTATTCTCATCTAACGTCAGACCTGAGGCCTCTAATTGTGAGCTAATCTGTTGATTCGCACGACGCAATAGAGCCGTCATACGCACCAATAACTCTTCGGTATGAAAAGGCTTAGGCAGATAATCATCAGCACCGGCATCAAAACCATCCACCCGTTCCTGCCAGGCGCTACGTGCGGTCAGAACTAATACCGGGATATTATTCTTCTGCGCCCGCCAGTGCCGTAACACATCCAGACCGGATTTATCAGGCAAGCCAAGATCCAGAATAACCAGATCATAGATATCTTCTTTACCCATGATCTGCCCATCAATACCGTTAACCGCCAGATCAACCGCATAGCCATTACGCGCTAAGGTTGTTTTCAGTTCAGGCCCCAGTGCTGCATCATCTTCTACAAGCAAAATACGCATCTGCTACGATCTCCTTATTCGCTTTCAACCTTCACCGGATCGGTTACCATTCCACTACGAGCATCAACATAAAGCATTTGAACCATCCCATCCGTACCGGCAATTTCCATCTCATAGATATACGATTGTTCATCCTGCAATAAACGTGTATCTATAATCTTACCCTCAGATAGAGTATTTACCAGCTTCATCAGCTCACTCATAGAGAGAATTTCTCCCTCATTAACGAGTAACCGACAAGCCTCATAATCCAGCGCTTTAATCCCGGAGCCGACACTATATACCGGCGTTACAAAGCTAAAAAACGCCAAAAAAACTGTTGTGAATATCACTTTCATAAAGGCTCCAGGGTAAGATCAGATAACTGACTCAAACAACCCACTTAAACAAATAAATGAACAGGTTACAGTGTCAGAATAACAACAGTGTCTGAAATTAAACTGAAAACAAAGCCTTTTGACGGCCGAAGGGGTTAGAAAAACAGAGCCAGAAGTTGCAAGCAAGCCAGCGCCATAAGGCCCGCCAGAATATCATCCAGCATGATTCCCAGACCTCCCGCCACTTTTTTATCAGCCCAGCTGATCGGCCAAGGCTTGATAATGTCGAATACTCTGAACAATACAAAACCGATGATAATCCATAACCAGCCTGGCGGCGCTGCAAACATCGTCAACCAATAACCAACAAATTCATCCCAAACGATACCACCGTGATCATGCACCCCCATGTCATCCGAGGTTTTACCACACAAATAGATACCGATCAGAGAAGTTACCAGCAGAATGACGCCATACCAGAAAAGAGATAAAGGCTGCATCAGCAAAAAAAACGGTATAGCCGCCAGAGTACCGACGGTTCCCGGTGCCCATGGGGCAGCACCACTTCCCAGGCCAAAAGCCAAAAAATGTACAGGGTTACGCCATACAGACGCAGGAGCTCGGTTCATCGGTTAACGCCTTTCTCAGAAAAATGATTATAACCCTGGGGCTCAACCGACCAGACTTTCCCCTCTTCGGCCAGCACAATACCGGGAGTTTCTGTGATCTGACCGATACAGGTTACCGCCACATCATGTTCACGCAGCGCCCATGCCAATTTAGGCTCAGACAAAAGTGGGACTGTAAAACAGAGTTCAAAATCTTCACCACCACCCAACGCCCACTCCCGGGCTTGTTTTTCACCCACCCAGCGATAAAGCGATTGAGATACCGGCAATTCAGCCGGGTGAAGCATTGCACCCACCCTGCTTGCCACAAGTATATGATTCAGATCGGCCAGTAAACCATCGGATATATCGATTGCAGAGGTAGCAAAGTCAGACACAAGCAAAGCGGTATCAAGGCGGGGTTCGGGATTAAAGAAACGCTTCTGCAGGTAGGGCACCTGCTCTCCGGTAATATGTTTCAGAATCGTTTCCAGTCCGCCTCTGGAGTCACCCAAAGTCCCGGTCACAAAGATCCGGTCACCGGGCTGAGCACCGCTGCGCAGCAATGCTTTACCGGGTTTGGTCCAGCCGTGCACCTGAATACTGAGGGTTAGAGGGCCTTTAGTGGTATCCCCCCCCACCAGTCGAACACCATACTGGCTGGCCAGTTCTGACAACCGGGTGCTGAAGGCTTTCAACCAAACGTTATCAGTCTCTGGCAGAGTAAGCGCCAAAGTAAAACAGGCCGGTACCGCCGCCATTGCCGCCAGATCACTCAGCGCCGCACCTAACAAACGGGAGGCGACCTTGTCGCCGGGAGTCCCCTTTGGAAAGTGAGTCCCTTCAACCATGGTATCGATCGACACCACCAGGTTATAACCCGCAGGCGGAGCAATAATGGCACAATCATCACCCACTGATAAACGGACAGAGCCTGACTTATCATTCCCAAGATCAGAGAAGTAATGCCGAATTAACTCAAACTCATCCACCGCCATTGAGCTGTTATTTACCGCGCTTGGCGTTAATCTCAGTCATACGTACCCGGGCTGCCAACTTATCCAGAATGCCATTCACATACTTATGGCTTTCAGTTGCGCCAAAGATTTTCGCCAGATCAACACTTTCGTTGATAACCACTTTATAGGGCACTACGATACGGTGAATCAGCTCAAAGCTACCGATACGTAAAACAGCACGCTCAATCGGGTCCAGATCATCTAATGCCCGGTCAAGAAATGGCTCATAAGCCTTATCCAGATCAGAAGCGTTAGCCGGAACACCATGTAACAGCTCATTAAACAGCGTCAGATCGGTACCGGACATATCATTATCCATCCGGAACTGCAGCTCAATATCATTCACCGCATTACCGGACATCTGCCATTCGTACAGAGCTTGTAGTGCAAAACTACGAGCAGCACGACGCATCTCGGTATGGGATGGTTTTTTCTGCTTTTTAGGCGCAGGAGTGTCGCTCATCTTAAACCTCAAGTTGGCGCAATAAGCTAACCATTTCCAGTGCAGACAGGGCAGCTTCTGCGCCTTTATTGCCTGCTTTAGTGCCGGAACGTTCAATCGCCTGTTCGATAGAGTTAACCGTCAGTATGCCGTTCGCCACTGGAATACCAGAATCCAGAGATACCTGGGCAACACCTTTAGAGCTCTCACCTGAAACGTACTCAAAGTGCGGCGTACCACCACGAATAACCGCACCCAGCGCGATAATCGCATCATCTTTCTTCTGTGACGCCAGTTTCTGAACCGCCAGAGGAATTTCAAATGCACCCGGCACACGGATAACACGGATCTTCTCTTCAGCCACACCGTGACGCTTTAAAGTATCGATTGCACCTTCCAACAGGCTTTCAACAACAAAACTGTTAAAACGGCCCACAACAATCGCGTATTGACCGTTACCGGTCAGGAAATCACCTTCAATATATTGAACTGACATATTCTTCACTCTTCACATGCAATGTAATCGACAATCTCCAGGTCAAAACCTGAGATCGCATTAAACTTCATAGGTGAACTCATCACCCGCATTTTACCTACACCCAGATCCCGCAGGATCTGAGAACCGGTGCCGACCGTCAGGTAGGAACCGGAAGCACTGATATTGTGCTGTCTAATCTTTTTCTCTGTTTTAAGCATAGAGTTCAGAGCGGTTCCCAGGTCAACCCGCTCACCGGTATCCAGGAGCAAGACAACGCCTTTACCCTCATCAGCCACTCGCTTCAACGCCCGACGCATAGTCCACTTCAACTCTTCGCCCTGCTCGGCACCAACCACATCCCTTAGCACTTCGGTGCGCAGATGAACCCGTACAGCCGTAGGTTCATTTTCATCAATATCGCCCAGCGTTAACGCCAGGTGAGCACAGCCCTGAATTTCATCCCGATATGAGACAAAATTAAAGTCACCAAATTCAGTCGGCAAAGTACCTTCATCTTCACGCATCACCGTGTGTTCATTGGTGGTACGGTAATGGATCAGGTCCGCGATGGTACCTATCTTCAAATCATGTTTCTGAGCAAATTCTTCAAGATCCGGACGACGCGCCATTGTGCCGTCAGTATTCATAATTTCAACAATGGCTGCAGATGGAATCATGCCTGCCAAGCGAGACAGGTCACAACCGGCTTCCGTATGACCTGCACGGCTCAAAACGCCACCTGGTTGTGCCATCAGAGGGAAGATATGCCCCGGCTGGACAATGTCGTCAGCCTTAGCATCCAGACGCACCGCCGTTCGCACTGTATGCGCTCGATCAGCTGCAGAGATACCGGTAGTGACACCCTCGGCCGCTTCAATCGACATCGTAAAATTGGTCTCGAACTGAGCACCATTACTCTTCACCATCAAAGGTAACTTCAGTTGTTCACAACGCTCTTGTGTCAGGGTAAGGCAGATCAGACCACGGGCATGAGTCGCCATGAAATTGATATCATCAGCTCTTACCATCTCAGCTGCGATAACCAGATCACCTTCATTTTCCCGGTCTTCATCATCCATAAGGATAACCATTTTGCCCTGACGGATATCTTCAATCAGTTCCTGGGGGGTATTCAGTTTCATTCAGCCTATGCCTCTGTTGCCGGTTAACGGCGGTTCAGGAAACCTGCTGCAGCGAGGGTTGACATACTCACCCCACCGGCTGGTTCCGTTGTATTAGTATCAGCATCATCGGTGTAGTTGATCAACCGCTCCATGTAACGGGCAATAATATCAACTTCCAGATGAACCTTTCGACCAGTCTGATAGCTGGCTATTATAGTTTCTTGTGCCGTATGAGGCACAATATTCAGATCAAAAGTATGTCCATCTACCGCATTTGCGGTGAGACTCACACCATCTACTGTAATTGAGCCTTTCCCAGCGATATAACGGGCAATCGTTTTAGGCGCACTGATTTTATACCGAATGGAGCGGGCATCCGCTTCAATAGATATAATTTCACCCAAGCCATCGACATGGCCCGTCACAATATGGCCACCAAACCGGGTAGTCAGTTGCATCGCTTTTTCGAGATTAACCCGCTCTCCCGGTGCCAGATCTGGAAACCGAGAATGCACCAGGGTTTCTCTGGAAACATCAGCCCAAAACCCATCACCCGGCAACGCCACTGCGGTCAGACAAACGCCGTTAACCGCAATACTGTCACCCAGTTTAACATCGGACAGGTCCAAATCACCGGTACGTATATACAGACGCAGATCTCCCTGCACCTCTTCAGAAGCAGCGATTACGCCCACCGCTTCAATAATTCCGGTAAACATTAATGTTTCTCCTGCCGGGGAATCAGCGTAAGGCGCAGATCATCTCCAAGCGCCCGGCTGTCCCGCAGAGTGAAGTTTATCTGTTCACTCATTTTATCCAGCGGTAGCAGAAACATCGGTCGGGCTCTGCTACCCAATAATTTCATCGCCTGATAGAGCACCAGCTCATCCACCAGCCCCTCTTCTATAAAGGCTCCGGCCAGGGTCGCGCCAGTTTCTATCAGCACTTCATTACAATCCCTGAGGGCCAGAGCTTTTAACAGCTCCCGCAGATTAATGCCGCCGTGCTGTCCGGGTAGTTTTAACCACTCGGCCTGTTTTAGACCGGCAATAAAGTCCGGCGCATCGACGCAGCTAACAATCAGCGTCTTACCTGGCAAACTCAACATTTTAGCCTGCTCCGGCATCCGACCAGAACTATCTAATATAACTCGCAAAGGTTGGCGTGCAACCACTTCAGCCGCATTTTCCAGCCCCAGCTCAGATTCTCGCACCGTCAAGGCAGAATCATCTTTAATAATAGACCCCACACCACTAACAATTGCAGAACTGCGCGCCCTTAAACGTTGTACATCTTGCCGTGCCAACGGGCCCGTAATCCACTTACTTTCACCGGACGCCATCGCTGTCCGGCCATCAAGGCTGGCAGCCATTTTAAGCCTGACAAATGGCATTCCTGTTGCCATACGCATAATAAATCCCGGATTCAACTCCCGGCACTGAGTTTCCATCAGACCGCTACGGACTTTGATGCCCGCCTGCTCCAACTTACGTAGCCCCTTACCTGAAACCTGCGGGTTAGGATCGACCATACCCACTACAACCTCTATAACTCCCGCATTAATTAACGCATCAGCACAGGGTGGCGTCTTACCAAAGTGACTACAGGGCTCAAGCGTAACATATGCGATACAGCCCTTAGCCTGTGTTGCCGCGTCACGTAGGGCATTGACTTCAGCATGACCTTCACCGGCTTTGCGATGATAGCCCTCTGCGATCTGTTCGCCATCTTTTACTAACACGCAGCCAACCCGGGGATTAGGCTCAGTGGTATAGAGTCCTTGCCAGGCGATTTGTACCGCCCGGGACATAAACTTGTGGTCTGCAATACTCCAGTCTGACATGCTGATTACTCTGCCTTTACGGCACCCTCTTTCTGCTCTGACAGACGATCGATCTCTTCTTTAAACTCGTTAATATCCTGAAAACTGCGATATACCGAGGCAAATCGAACATAAGCAACCTGATCCAGCTTATGCAACTCACTCATAACCTCTTCACCCACCGTGCGCGAAGGTAACTCTCGCTCGCCCGTTGCACGCAGATGCTGTTTGATACGGCTGATGCAGGCTTCGATATCTTCTACACTGACAGGACGTTTTTCCACTGCGCGCTGAATTCCGGCACGCAGTTTATCTTCATCGAAAGGTTGGCGAGTGCCATCCGCTTTGATCAGACGGGGCATCAGAAGCTCGGCAGTTTCATAGGTAGTAAACCGCTCATGACAGGTAATACATTCGCGACGCCGGCGAATCTGTTGTCCTTCTGCAACCAGGCGTGAGTCCACCACCTTGGTTTCATGGGCATTACAGAACGGACAGTGCATATATCATCCTCAAAGAGCGTAGCTGCTATAACAGCTGTAAAAAAGCGTTTACGTTAGAGCTTATAAATAGTGTTTATATAAAGGCTTTGATCAAAACCTTTATATAAACAACCGGGGCGCACATGGCGCCCCGATAGGGAAACTGATCTATAAGACAGTTTCTATTGTAGCGGTTTACTTATAAACCGGGAAGCGGGCACAGATATCCAGAACGTTCTGTTTCACTGTATTAATCACATCCTGGTTATCGATATTGTCCAACACATCGCAGATCCAGTTAGTCAGCTGTTCAGCTTCCGCCTCTTTGAAGCCTCGACGAGTAATCGCTGGAGTACCAATACGCAGACCTGAAGTAACAAACGGAGAGCGTGGATCGTTTGGTACAGAGTTCTTATTAACAGTGATATTTGCAAGACCCAGAGCCGCATCAGCATCTTTACCTGTGTACTCTTTACCGATCAGGTCAACCAGAAACAGATGGTCATCAGTACCATCTGATACGATTTTGATCCCACGGTCCATAAAGACGCCAGCCATTACGCGAGCATTTTTTACAACCTGAGCCTGATACTCTTTCCACTCATCTTCCATCGCTTCTTTGAAGCAAACCGCTTTAGCCGCGATAACATGCATCAAAGGGCCACCCTGGGATTCAGGAAATACAGCGAAGTTCAGCTTCTTCTGCAGCTCTTCATCAGCGGTTGCCGACAGAATCAGACCACCACGTGGGCCACCTAAGGTTTTATGCGTTGTTGTAGTTACAACATCGGCGACAGACAGCGGGCTTGGGTATACACCAGCAGCAACCAGTCCAGCAACGTGCGCCATATCAACAAACAGGAACGCGCCAATTTTATCCGCAACATCGCGGAAACGCTGCCAGTCAACGATACGTGAGTATGCAGAGAAGCCTGCGACGATCATTTTCGGCCGGTGCTCCAGCGCCAGACGCTCAACTTCATCGTAATCGATCTCGCCAGTTTCAGCATTCAATCCATACTGAACCGCTTTGTAAATACGACCGGAGAAGCTAACAGCGGAACCGTGAGTCAAGTGACCACCGTGCGCCAAACTCATCCCCAGAACAGTATCGCCTGGCTGACAAAGAGCCATATAAACAGCGGCGTTTGCCTGAGAACCGGAGTGTGGCTGAACGTTCGCGTAGGTCGCACCAAACAACTCTTTAGCACGGTCGATCGCCAACTGCTCAACAATATCTACGTGCTCACAACCACCGTAGTAACGCTTATTAGGGTAGCCTTCCGCGTATTTATTGGTCAGCTCAGACCCCTGCGCCTCCATTACCCGAGGGCTGGTGTAGTTTTCGGAAGCGATCAGCTCAATATGCTCTTCCTGACGCGTGGCCTCAGCCTGCATCGCAGCATATAGATCCGGATCAAAATCAGCGATAGTCATCTCTTTGCTAAACATTAACGGTCCCCAAGGTTGAGATTTGCACAGGCCCGACAAACACCATTACAGTGCCTATATTCTGGGCCTTGGAAAAGCCGCGTATTATAGTCGAATTTATATGCAAAGCGCACTTGAAACTGAATCAGTTCATTGAGAATCTCACTCATAAAGAGTTTATTTTCATCAGCCTTAGCAATCTGAACAGCAACAGCATCAGGTTCGCTATGCTGATACAAGCATAAACACGTCAATAAAGCGGCATTCACCATTCATACATATGAAGTTTTAACCCTATATCAAATGGCAATAATGTCTCTGTGGGGCTAAGATATGCGCAGTTTCGAGATAACAGTTAACAGGTTATGTAATGGCTCAGTACGTTTACAGCATGAATCGGGTTGGCAAAGTAGTGCCTCCCAAGCGAGAAATCCTTAAGGACATCTCCCTATCGTTCTTCCCAGGCGCCAAAATTGGTGTTCTGGGTCTAAACGGTTCCGGTAAGTCCTCCTTACTTAAAATCATGGCCGGTGAAGACAAGGAATACATCGGCGAAGCCCGCCCAATGCCCGGAATCAACGTCGGCTATCTTCCACAGGAGCCCCAGCTGGACGAGACTAAAACCGTCCGTGAGATTGTAGAAGAAGCCGTTTCTGATGTTAAAGAAGCGCTGGATGGTCTTGAGGCGGTTTATGCAGCCTATGCAGAACCCGATGCAGATTTTGACGAGCTTGCAAAAAAACAGGCCCGCTTTGAAGACCTGATTTCGGCAAAAGATGGCCATAATCTGGATACGATGCTGGAACGCGCCGCTGATGCGATGCGCCTGCCGCCCTGGGATGCCGACATCAAGAATTTGTCAGGCGGAGAACGTCGCCGGGTAGCTCTTTGCCGCCTGTTACTCGACAAACCTGACATGCTGCTACTGGATGAGCCTACCAACCACCTTGATGCTGAATCGATCGCCTGGATTGAGCGATTCCTACAGGAATATCCGGGCACTGTTGTGGCAATCACCCACGACCGTTACTTCCTGGATAACGCTGCTGGATGGATTCTGGAATTGGATCGGGGCCGCGGCATTCCATACGAGGGCAACTACTCCAGCTGGCTGGAACAGAAAGAGAACCGCCTGCAGATGGAATCCAAGCAGGAAGCGGCACACCACAAAGCGGTGAACGCCGAACTGGAGTGGGTACGTCAGGGCCAGAAAGGACGCCAGGCTAAATCCAAAGCCCGCCTGCGTCAGTTTGAAGAGATGAACTCCCGGGAGTTCCAAACTCGCAATGAAACCTCTGAGATCTACATTCCACCAGGGCCTCGCTTGGGCGAAAAGGTAATAGTGCTGGACAATGTCACCAAGTCTTTTGGCGATAAGGTACTCTTTGAAGATCTCTCTCTGAGCATTCCTCAGGGCGCTATCGTCGGCATTATCGGTGGTAACGGTGCCGGTAAATCGACACTCTTCAAGATGATCACAGGAGAGGAAACACCTGATTCGGGTAGCATTGAGATAGGCGAAACAGTGAAACTGGCCTATGTTGACCAGAGCCGCAACCTTGCCGGGGAAAAGACCGTCTGGGAAGAGATTTCTGATGGCCAGGACAATATTATTGTCGGTAACTACACCTCCTCATCTCGCGCCTATTGTGGTCGTTTCAACTTCAAAGGTTCAGACCAGCAGAAGTTTGTTAAGGATCTCTCTGGTGGTGAACGTAACCGCCTGCATATGGCCAAACTACTGAAAGAGGGCGGCAACGTTCTGTTGCTCGACGAGCCGACTAACGACCTTGACGTAGAAACCCTGCGCGCACTGGAAGAAGCACTACTGGCATTCCCTGGTTGCGCGGTAGTAATCTCTCACGACCGTTGGTTTCTGGATCGGGTATGTACCCACATGCTGGCTTACGAAGGTGAATCTAAAGTTGCGTTCTTTGAGGGCAACTATACTGAATACGCTGACGATTATAAGAAGCGCCACGGTAAAGACCATCAGCCTGAGCGAATCAAATACAAGCGCATCGCCAAGTAACAATTCAGCATCCGCTGCATTATAAAAAAACCGGCCTTGAGGGCCGGTTTTTTTTATTCCTCAGACTGGGTAACCCTAGAGATGTTCTGAGCGAGCAATATGCTCTAAACTGAAGGACAGTTGCCGCAGCCAACTGTCAATTTAGGATAAGGAGAACAAAGATGTCTGAAGAACGGCGCCGCTTTCAGCGAATAACCTTTGATGCAGACTGTGAAGTACAAACAGAAGCCTGTAGCTGGCCTGTGAATCTCATTGACATCTCTTTTCGCGGTGCACTCACCTCAGTTATCATCACCCCTATGCTGAAAGTTGGCGAAAGCGCGGACCTGGTCCTCAAACTGAGTGACGACATCATCATCCGCATGCCGGTAATTTTACGCCACCAACTGGGGGAGTATCTGGGCTTTGAGGCTCAGAATATGGATATCGACAGCATTTCGCACCTTCGCCGCCTGGTAGAACTGAACCTGGGTAACGAAGATCTGCTAGAACGCGAGCTGGAACACCTGAGCGCAAAATAATGCTTACAGAGCCTCCAGCGCCTCTGCTAGCTGACTCACGCCTATCACTGTCATACCTTCCAGAGACTGTTTCGGCACATTCGCTTTAGGCACGATCGCCCGTCTAAAACCATGCTTAGCCGCCTCTTTAATTCGCTCCTGGCCATTAGGTACGGGACGGATTTCACCTGATAACCCTACCTCACCAAAAACAATCAGATCCTGCGGCAGTGCCCGATCACGAAAGCTTGATACAACCGACAGTAAAAGTGCCAGATCGGCACTGGTTTCTAGTACTTTGACACCACCAACAACGTTAACAAACACATCCTGATCGCCGGTTTGTAAGCCACCGTGGCGATGCAATACTGCCAACAACATCGCTAATCGATTATGGTCTAAACCAACCGCGACACGTCGCGGGTTATTCATATGACTTTCATCCACCAGCGCCTGAACCTCCACCAGCAACGGTCGGGTTCCCTCCCAAACAACCATAACCAGACTTCCCGGACTTGGTACCTCACCGCGATTAAGGAATATGGAACTAGGGTTTTTTACCTCTTTCAGCCCCTGCTCCAGCATAGCAAAGACACCCAACTCATTGACTGCACCGAAGCGGTTTTTATGACTCCGCAAGGTACGGAAACGCCCATCACTGTCGCCCTCCAATTGCAGTGAACAATCGATCATATGCTCCAGAACTTTCGGGCCTGCCAGTGAACCATCTTTGGTTACATGCCCTACCAGGAACAACACCGTACCCGTCTGCTTGGCGAACCGGGTCAGATATGCAGCCGCTTCTCGCACCTGCGACACACTACCCGGCGCCGACTGTACATCGTCGACATGCATAACTTGTATAGAGTCGACCACCAAGACTTTCGGCTTAAGCTGTTCAGCAGTAGTGCAAATCTGCTCAA
>JAGPUU010000198.1 GCA_018067325.1 Amphritea sp. | reverse complement strand
TGCTCCGATAACCGCCAGTTTTTTTGGATTATCCGTTGTGATAATCTGCAACTCAGTTTCATGACAGGCGCGGGGATTAACCAGGCAGCTGGCCTGCTTACCGGCAAAGATGTGATCCAAACAGGCCTGATTACACCCAATACAAGTATTGATCTCGTCGCTACGTCCCTCTGCTGACTTGAGGACAAACTCGGGGTCTGCCAAAAACGGCCGGGCCATCGACACCATGTCCGCATCCCCACGTGCCAGCACCTCCTCGGCTACCTCTGGCGTATTGATCCGATTAGACGTAATCACTGGAACGGTGAGCGCCTGACGTACCTTAGCGGTAGCCCAGGTGAATGCTGCCCGGGGCACTTTAGTCGCGATGGTCGGGATACGCGCTTCATGCCAACCGATACCGGTATTGATGATGGTAACCCCTGCCTGCTCAATCGCTTTACCTAAGGTGACAACCTCTTCGTAACTACTACCATCTTCTATCAGATCAAGCATCGACAGTCTGAAAATGATAATAAAATCTGTTCCTACCCTCTGCCGTACTCGCTTCACCACCTCAACAGCAAAACGGATACGATTATCATAGTCGCCACCCCAATCATCATCTCGTTGATTAGTACGAAGGGCGATAAACTGATTAATAAAGTAGCCCTCTGACCCCATCACCTCAACGCCATCATAACCAGCCTGCTGGGCAAGACCGGCGCACTGCACAAAATCCTCTATCTGCTGCTCAATCTCCTCAACTGTTACTTCATGGGGCGGAAAGGGATTGATCGGCGCTTGTACAGCAGAGGGAGCAATGAGTTTTGGATTATAGGCGTAGCGCCCGGTATGGAGAATCTGCATGCAGATCTTACCGCCATCTGCATGTACCCTGTC
Source organism: Amphritea sp. (assembly GCA_018067325.1). Classification (GTDB taxonomy): domain Bacteria; phylum Pseudomonadota; class Gammaproteobacteria; order Pseudomonadales; family Balneatricaceae; genus Amphritea. The sequence goes on along the minus strand of JAGPUU010000198.1, from coordinate 3,228 downwards.
GGTAACTATCCGATGATTTTCGACATCCTTCTCAGTAGCCATCTGAGCGGCACCAATAAACACCCCACCTTCTTGGTTAGGCGCAATACCACCGGTCACAATCAGGCCAACCCCACCTCTGACCCGCTCAGCATAGAAAGCGGCCATGCGCTCAAAACCGTTCGGTGCTTCTTCCAGGCCTAGATGCATAGAACCCATCAACACCCTATTTTTTAGCGTAGTAAAACCCAGATCAAGGGGGGCAAGCAGATGGGGATAACCGGTTGAAGGACCGCTCATTTCAGATTCCTCACTCATTTTATGCTGTTATTTTAGCTGCTTACTCTCTTATCAAACTGACAGAAAAAGCAAACTAGACAGCGTCAAGATAAAACGATATTTTGACACTGTCAAGATTGATTGTTAAATTGCCCGAATGAAACAGACAGACTCCGCATCAGTATCCCGCAATTACCATCACGGCGATCTCTACCAATCACTGCTGTTTACGGCCACAGAGATGATTGCAGAAGGAGGCACCGAAAGCCTTTCAATGCGCAAACTTGCTGACCGTGTAGGCGTATCCCGGACCGCTCCCTACCACCACTTCAAAGATAAAAATGCGCTACTCTGTGCAATAGCAGAACAGGGGTTTGAACGGGTCGAAAAGCTACTTCATGAGGTACGAATCAAGGAAGAATCAGAATCTCTGGAGATGATTTTCACTCAGTATGTGCATACTTATATTGAACTCGCCTATAAGCACCGAGAACAATATGACCTAATGTTTGGCCGCGAAATCTGGCGCAACGGCACACCGACTGAATCGCTTCATAATAGATCTCGTCAACACTTCAAAAGCTGGCTCAAATGGATAGAGCATCTATGCGATGAGAAGGTTCTTCACGTTGGCGACTCAACGCTACGAACAGCACAGGTATGCTGGGCTACGCTTCACGGGCTCTGCCGGCTGTTCAATGATGGAATCTATACTGAGCAAAGCCACTTAGATGAGATGGTCGATACCGCAGTAAACATGATGCTAAAAAACACTTAAGCGTACCCCCTAAACACAATACCTTTCAACCAAAGAGCATTGCTTATACCGATGATGGAAAATTAACTAAATTAAGTTTCAGCACCATCAGAGTGGCAAGATGGCAAGAACTATAGAATCAATACACCTCATGTCAGAAAACTGTTATGCCGACATGCAAAAGTAGAAACGAACTAGCGGATTCATTCTACTTTCAGCCAGGAACCGCTGATTCAGAATAGATTATCAACTTAAGAATAGACTCCCTTCTAGAGAGGTTCTACTCCAAACCCCGTTAAAAAACCTTTTAAATACTCTCTATAAAAAACCACAAAAAAGGCTCGCAACAGCGAGCCTTTTTACATTCACGAGAAACCCAACAGGCCTCTAATTAAACTATTTATAAGCGACTTGAACCTGGTTCAAAGCTCGAAGTTTTCGATGCCTGTGGCCCTGGAACTGCAGACCCATCCTGCTCAGTAACCGGGAAGACACAGTTAATCTGACCCGTACCAGAGCTACCGAAATATGGTGTCAGGACTTCAGACTTACCTTCATAATCTGACCACCCCAGAGCACCCAGCATCATCGCTGTATCATGCATAAAGCCTTCACCGTGACCTTTAGCCGCATATTCAGGCAACATCTCACAGAAAGTATTCCAGTCTCCACGCTTCCACATCTCAACCACTTCATGATCAAGCGTCTCCAGGAACGGGCTCCAAACTTTGTTAGCAAACTCAGGTGCCTGACCATTCTGGGCAAAACGATGAGACAAAGAACCGCTGGCCAAAAACGCCACAGTACCATCGTAATGTTTTTCAATGGCTTCACGCATTGCCCAACCCAGACGAGCGGAATCATTCAGATAATGAACCGTACACAAAGCAGAAACAGAGATAACCTTGAAGTGACGGTCTTCATTCATATAGCGCATAGGAACAATAGTGCCGTATTCCGGTCCCAGCGAAGTCTTATCATGGGCAAGCGTTTCTACACCTTGCTGGGTGCACTCATCAGCAAGAATTTTACCCAGCTCAGGGTTACCATCATATTCAAACTCCATATTAGAGATGAAGTGTGGCAACTCTCCACTGGTGTAGTTACCTTTGAAGTGAGGCGCGCAGTTAATGTGGTAGTTAGCATTTACCAACCAGTGCGTATCAAAGACAACAATGGTATCGACACCCAGCTCCCTGCAGCGCTTTCCAATTTCGATATGCCCATCGATAGCTGACTGGCGTGAACCTTTTTGCGGACCGTCAAGCTCAGATAGATACATGCTTGGAACGTGCGTAATTTTCGCAACCAGTGCCAGTTTACCCATTTCAGTTTCCTCTTATTTCTATTATATGCAGACTGCTGCTAAGCATATCAGGCTGACAAATCAGTATAGATTAATCCCTACCCGGCAAGCCAAATTAGTGTAGCGGCCCACTGGCAGCGATCAATTTTATATCTCTATTTTGTTAACATATTAACTAATTTGCAATAGTTATTACAACAAATAATCTTGTCGATTATCCACACCAGGATGAAAAACTCATAACCGATTGATCTATTAGATTTTTCTTACATCGGAAAATAGCGAGGCTTCCCATCCATATTAACAGCTAAGCCCGGCACTCGATCTTCAAACAGACCTCAAACTACAGGCAAAACAAAAGACATGTCATTACGACACACCTTTAATTATTACGTTGGTAGCGGGGGCCAGATTTGAACTGTCGACCTTCCTGCCCTTATAAAGAGCCGAGACCGACGCCTCCTCCTCGCTTAAACCTCAAATTCCAGACACAAAAAAAGGCATGTCATTACGACACACCTTTAATTATTACACTGGTAGCGGGGCCCAGGCTTGAACTAACGACCTTCCCGAGCGTTTATAAAGAGTCGAAACCGACGCTGATTTCCGTATAAACCTCAAATTTCAGACACAAAAAAAGGCATATCTTTCGATACACCTTTAATTATTACGTTGGTAGCGGGGGCCAGATTTGAACTGACGACCTTCGGGTTATGAGCCCGACGAGCTACCAGGCTGCTCCACCCCGCATCAACGTGGGCGTATACTACCTACGAGGCCCCCTCTTTGCAAACGATTTCAAAGAAAAAGATATAAATAACCCAAGGCTCTCAAAACCACCTAAACCGAGCGATATGCCAAGCAGTAATTCCTGGATCAAGAGTAATCTATTAAGCGGTTGCCCCTG
>JAGPUU010000173.1 GCA_018067325.1 Amphritea sp. | reverse complement strand
TTTGATACAGCCCCCGAAGCTCTCAGTGCCGCGTCATTTACATCAACTATTTTAATTGAGTTAACAATATCCCAAGCTTTCTCTCGATGCTTTAGGAAATAACCGGATAGGGAAATATCGGGGTGATTACGTCGTATAGTTTTCAGAGCTGAGCTTACTGCTGACCAATCTTCCTCCCAGATGGCCGCGGGGGCGTGATAATAAAGCCCCTTCGTACGCTCTTCACTGAGTATCAAAGCTTTGGATAAGTGCGCTTGTTTTAGACGATTTATAAACAAAAAACTGAGCATAACTATTGCAAGTGGATACACGACTAAAACAGGCAATACAATAACCCAGAGTCTTTGTATTGCTTTATCGATAGGGAATAAAAACAGTGAAGCTAAGTAGGCTAGATGAATAATAAGCCCAAAACACCATAACTCTTTCAGTGATAGTTCGATTAAGCCTTTGGGGAGTCTATATGTACGCCATAGCACGCCAATAATTCCAGACGAAATAATACCGGTAACACCTGGGATAACGCCATCTCCCCCCAGAGAGATCCGTACAACGGCGGCGATCAATATCGCAATCGAAGTCGGTGTTACACCTAGACATAAGCCTGATACGCCTAATAGGATAGAGCGAGCATCAAAGATGATGCCCTCTTCATAGTGCCATGATGTCAACATAGTGACAGTGACAATCAAGCCAACGGTAATGCCTGTAACCAAGTCTTTAAGATGCGGCTTTTCTGTATCCCATTGGCGAGATATAAAGTCATAAATAAACAGCATAGCTATTAATAATGCTACATTTTGAGACAGAACCAAAAAAACTGAATTGATCATACAACAGTCGTCCTTAGCATCTAGTGCCTTAACAAATGATCACCAACTTTAATGCTTCACTATACTAACCAGCGGGTATGGGCTGAACGGTATTTCATACATCAACCGTTGCTTGATTCTGCAAACCTTTGCCTATTTATGAAGCGAGCTAAACAAACAAGTATTCATCATACCCACAATTTATACAATGATAATAGTCAAGAGGCATAAACTAGTGGGTTTGCCTCGACTAGTCGTAGTCTTGCCACAAAAGAAAGATAAAATTAGTGCCTGCCACGACAGGCATTTTAAATACTGTCCGCTTTCGATGAACTGGATGGATAGAGTCGTGATTTAGCGATTCGAACGTAAATGTCACCTTCGTGTAGAAAGGTGATTCTGTGCTGTTTTCAGAAATTCTGAGGTGGGCTATATGCCAAAAACGGACTAAGGAGCTTGCCTACTTGAACTTCTGGAATACGCTAACTGCGCGTTACACTTATCTAGTGTAAGGGCAGTGAGTGATTAGTCGATGGATGGAACTAAACGTATGCTCTTTCGTCCTCGTTTATGCGAATTAAAGGAGAGTGTTAATACAGCACAACGAAGTTCTGCATTAACACTCACGTTGGCTACTCAGTTTAATCCAGTGATATACCCAGCGCCTTTGCGACTCCGGCGCCGTAAGCCTGATCAGCTTTTAGACAGCTGCCAATATGTCGCCTTTGGATTTCAACAGATGCTCCACCCACAGAGCGAGCCGTATTCTCGAACAGCAGTTGCTGTTGTTCTGGGCTCATCAGGCGGAACAGTGCACCGGGTTGTGAATAGTAGTCATCATCTTCTCGGTGATCCCAACGTGAGGCTGCACCTGATAATGACAACGGTGGTTCAGCGTACTCCGGCTGCTCTTGCCACTCGCGCTGACTATTGGGTTCATAACCAATAGTGCCACCGTAGTTATCATCAACCCGCATAGCGCCATCTCGGTGATAGCTATGTACCGGACAACGGGGTGCGTTAACCGGAATCTGATGATGGTTAACGCCCAGACGATAGCGTTGCGCATCTCCGTATGAGAACAGGCGGCCTTGCAGCATTTTGTCCGGTGAGAAACTGATTCCCGGCACCACGCTAGCCGGATTGAATGCAGACTGTTCAACTTCAGCGAAGTAATTCGAAGGATTGCTATTAAGCTCCATTGTGCCGACTTCAAGTAGGGGGTAATCAGCTTTTGGCCAGATTTTGGTTAAGTCGAATGGATTGAATAAGCTGTTTTCCGCTTGTTCTTCCGTCATCACCTGGATGCTCATTGTCCAGGAAGGGTAATCGCCATTTTCGATGGACTCATACAAGTCACGCTGATGACTTTCTCTGTCTCGGCCGATCAGTTGTTCAGATTCTCCATCGGTAAGGTTTTTAATTCCTTGATTGGAGCTGAAATGAAATTTGACCCATGTGCGCTCATTATTAGCGTTAATCATACTGAAAGTATGACTGCCAAATCCGTGCATCTGCCGATAGGAGGCTGGTATGCCCCGGTCACTCATAACTATAGTGACCTGATGTAAAGCTTCAGGAAGCAGCGTCCAGAAGTCCCAATTGTTTTGAGCACTGCGCATGTTAGTACGCGGGTCGCGCTTGACGGCGTGGTTCAAATCGGGGAATTTAAGCGGATCACGCAAGAAGAATACCGGTGTATTGTTACCCACCAGGTCCCAATTTCCCTCTTCTGTGTAGAATTTTAACGCAAAACCACGAATGTCTCGTTCGGCATCGGCAGCGCCACGTTCACCTGCGACGGTCGTAAAGCGTGCGAACATTTCTGTTTGTTTACCGACCTCTGAAAAAATCTTAGCGCGGGAATATTTTCTAATATCGTTGGTAACGGTGAAGGTACCATAAGCACCTGAGCCCTTAGCGTGCATGCGTCGTTCCGGTATAACTTCGCGGTCAAAATGTGCCAGTTTTTCCAGAAACCAAACGTCCTGGAGTAATTGCGGCCCACGGGGGCCTGCGGTTGTCGCGTTCTGGTTGTCGGCCACTGGGCAGCCAGATGCCGTAGTCAATTTCTTAGTCATGTTGTTCTCCTGCTAGATGTCTACGTCTTTAGCTTAGGAGAATATTGAAATTAGGAAAATTAATTATAAGTATGTTTATTATAGTCTTTTTCTATTTGTTGAAGGAGTGACAATATAAAGCGTTCAGAGAACGCCATTAGCAGTGCATGCTTTGACTCATCTGATTTAGACCTGAGAGAAGATATTCACAGTGTTATTGTAGGGGTATTAACACTTCGCATTACAGACAGTCATGCAAGTCCGGGTATGATACGAGCATTAAAAATGATGAAGACCTTTTTAATAAAAGGGAGTTTATGTCAATTATTGATTTCAAAATGAGACAAGACCTACTGTGGTTCTCTGAAAAACAAAGCACCGCATGGATTGAGCACTCACCAGTGTGCACAAAAATAGTGGACTTAGATTTTCATCTACAATATATGAGTTCTGCTGGTATCAATGGTCTGGGTATTGATGACATCACAGAGTATTACGGGAAACCATATCCTCTAGGCTTCTATCCTCAACTATTTCGTGACGAAATGACCAAGAGTTTGATAAAGGCACGGGATACAGGTGCGGTCGTAGTACATGAAGATGCAGTGGTAGACATCGAAGGAAATGTAATGTGGTTCCACTCAACCATCGTTCCAATCAATGACCATAACGATCATAACGATCAAATTGATTATTTCATGATCGTATCTGTGGACATTACTGAGCAAAAGCAAGTAAATATAGAAATACAAGAGCTGAACTACGAGCTTGAGTCACGGGTTAAAAATCGCACACTGGAGTTAGAAAAAGCAGTCGAAGAGTTACTGATTATCAGTGAAACAGATAGCTTAACTACGATAGCAAACCGTCATGTCTATGAAAGGCGTCTGACAGAGAATGTGGCGACCGCCAAAAGAAATAGAGAATATCTATCACTTTTGATGATCGATATAGATTGTTTTAAAAAATACAACGATAAGTATGGGCATGACTTTGGCGATATTGTACTCACAAGTATTGCGCAAACGATAAAAGGCTCTCTGCTGAGAGAAACCGATCTTGCTGCACGCTTCGGTGGTGAAGAATTTGTCGTATTATTACCCTCAACAGAGGGCCACGCTGCATTAGCCGTTGCAGAAAGAATTAGAATGAATGTCAGATCATTAGAGATTAAGCATGATGTTGTAGATGCAGCGAGTGCCATAACGGTAAGCATTGGAGTCGCATCGTTGAAAGCAGAAATGCTTAATGAAACTGATCTACTCAAACAAGCAGATATAGCGCTTTATATGGCTAAGAAAAAGGGTAGGAACTGCTGCGAGGTATTCAATACTTAATTCTGCATCTCATTTTTATATTATTTATATCGTACTTGAATCGGATTGCCGTTTTCTCAGAAAAGTTACTGTAGTGCAGTTCTGACGCAGAGTCTGATACCCGGCTTCGGGTTTTTTTATGGGGGCGGAAGAGTTTTATCTCTGCGAACCTGAATGTCCTTTCTGGATTGCATGCAGAAATGTAAAAGTCACTACAAATAAGTTGAACCTCGCCGCTTTTTCGAGCAAGCGAAGCATTTAGCTCCTAGCAAGTCGCAATCTTTGCGATGGTCTGGTCTATTAAAAACTAAGGCGTCAGTAATCACTTACTTCAGCTCGTTAATGATTCCGTTCGAGCCAATCGCATAATAAACCCCATTGCCAAAACCAACCGAATAAACACCGGTGCTGGTGGGGCCGTATGGATCGCGTTTATGAATTTCCCAGTTGCGCAACATAGCACCGCTGTTGGTATCCCATAGCTGAACTGAGCCTGAGGCTGTGCCAGTGAGGAGTTGAGTGCTATCCGGCGAGAAGCGGGCTGAGAGGAAGCTCAGGCGTCTTCCGAATAGATCACGGTTGTCTGATAGGGTATGCAGTACCTGGCCGTCCTGAGTGCTCCAAATGAGCGCTCGATCAAGGCTTCCTGAACTGAACGCAAGCTGTTTGTTGGGCGAGAGTGCGACGGTATCGACGATATTGCCCAGTTTTAGGCTGTGGATAACTTTGTTGTTTTGAACGTCCCAGAGTTGCGCGTTGTAGTCATCATCTCCGGTGAGGGCCAGAAGTGCATCTTCGCTTAGGTCGACAGACTTTACCCGGGCACTGTGGCGGAAGGTTTGCTTAACGCCACCTCGTTTGACGTCGAAGTATACGGCGGTATGATCCGCCAGTCCCAGTAGAGCATAGTTGCCATTCGGAGAGAGATCCATGGCCAGAATTTCGGCTGGCGAGCTCCAGAACCCTTCTGGCTGGCCATTGCTCAGATTCCAAAGTACCAGGTCTTGTTGATTGGCAGTTGCGGCGTAGAGTTCGTCGGGAGAGAACGCGCTGGCGGCGATAAGGCTGAAGTCTCCGGCCCGATGGTTCCAGTTATACAGTCGTTCATGATCAGCCAGGCTCCACAGGCTGCCGCCATGGTTAAAGGAGCCAATAGTGGCGTAGCGGGCCGTGGGGGAAATGGATGCGGAATACGCGCCTTGCAAGGCATACTCTACATGCTTAGCCGGTTTATCACCTCCGCTACAGCCAGTGAGGACTGCGGTGGCTAAAAGTGCGCAACCAAAAGCGCCCAGCCTGTTGTTCATAACGTTTCCCTGCAATCTCTATAGGCGGTTTGGTAAAAGCGTTGTAATTATACCTGTGCTTCAGTGAACACCTGTTCACGATGGGCGGTATGCAGAACTTCGATCATCTTATCTTCGAGAGCAAAGCGCTCTTCTAGAGACTCGCCCAATGTAGAGAGCTGACAGGTTAGTTCATGCATCTCCTGCAATGTCTTGCCATCAAAGCTAGAGTAAAGGTCATTGAAGTCCAGCGCGGCATCGGTACTGATTTGAATAAGAGGGAACAGTTCCTGTGCTTTTTCCAGGCTGCCATCGTTGAACTCACTGCCTTCTTTCAACAGTTGTTCATACACTTCAAAGTGACCGGATGATATATAGTCCATCATCAGCTGAGAGAATTCCAGAATATGGTTTTTCAGGGTCTCATCGGCATTCTGTTGTGGCAACGCGACAAAGGTGCTGATCAGTTTCTGACGTTCTTCAAGCCAGCCGTCAATTATATCGCTGACACCTCCCCAGCGTTCTTGGGCGTTTCGGCATTTTTCTAGCATAGCTGGCCTCCTTGTTATAAAAATAGTACTTACGACTACTTGTTCTCAATACTAATCCTATCGTTGTGAACTAGGCAATAGCAGAAGTGCTTTCCTTTGAGGTTACTCAAAGTTAGATGAGGGACGCTGATATTTTTCGTCAGAAATGGTACAAATAGAGCTAACTCTATGATTAATTCGTTGTTTTGAGATTGAACGCGTCTCATTAACCCGGTTAGGAAGCTTAATATGTTGAAACGTTTATTGCTGATGGTGTTTCTGGGAGCGCTGATACAGCCTGCCTGGGCTGCAGATGAGCCTGTAGAAGGCGCTGAAGATGACTATGTAAACTATATTGAGATGAAGCCCTTCGTGTCTAATTTTGTCAGCCCGGGTAAGCTGCGGTTTTTGAAATGTGAGATTACCATTGAGGTGACCAGTCCTGCAGCGCACCATGCGGTGAACTATCATAAGCCCGAGGTTCGGCATGAAATTTTGATGCTGCTGAGCTCAAAAGAGGAAGATCAGCTTAAGACGGTTGATGCCCAGCATGTTCTGGCTCAGGAAGCGCTTGATAAAGTGCAGAAAGTGCTGTTGGCGGAAGAAGGAGAAGCTTTTGTAGCCGATCTGTTTTTCACCAGTTTCGTATTGCAGTAAGTTGAAGCAAAAAAAAGCCCGCATAGCGGGTTTTTTTTTGCGTTGTTTTTCATGAATGACTTATTGGGCGAGATAATCCGCCAGATAATCATCAAATCCCTGCGTATCACTCATCTCTATCTGAGTCTGCTCATCCTTAGAGCTAACGGTTAGCTTGTCCAGATAATCCTGCTGTTCTGAACTTAAGCCTGTGTCGGTGATGCTCTCCCGGTGCATTCGGCTTTGCTGCAAGGTGAATGCTTCATAGCCGAGTCCCGATGTCTGCATCGCCTCCAGTATCTGTGCGGAGGGCGTTAGTTGCGGATTATCAAGTTTCGCTTGTTGTGCTGCCACAGCTTCTGAGTAGCGGGTGTCGCCGGCTATCTCATCGAGAACCACCGCTGTTTCACGGATATCATTTAGAATCTGCCCGCCCCATTCGGGAACACTTAACTGCTGATCATTTCGAGTCAGTGTAAGGCCTGGCTCACGCCCTCTGTTTACGACCAGGTTATTGTTCTTATCAATCAGATCGCATTCCTTATCGGAGACTTCGCCAGGGTCTGATAGCAAGCATGTCACCAGGAATGCATCGAGGAAGTTGGACTGTTGCTGATCGATACCCAGCGGTAGCAGTGGGTTGATATCGGTATTGCGTACTTCGATATACTCCACGCCTCGCTCACTGAGGGCATGTATCGGTTTTTCTCCCGATAGCGCTACCCGCTTAGGGCGAATATCGCTGTAGTATTCGTTTTCGATCTGCAGCACGCAGTTATTCAGCTGTTTATAGCCCTGGTCTGTCTTGACCCCGAGCTGCTCGTAAGCAGGGTAAGGGGTGTTGATTGCAAGCGTCAGGGTGTGAATATAGGTGTCCAGGTGATTGAAGCAGATATTCAGATCGGCCTGAGCCTTGTTGGAATATCCCAGGTCGCTCATGCGCAGCGAAGTTGCATAAGGGCGATAGAGTGTCTTTTCATCCCAGGATTCCAGATCGTGGCTCTGGCCGCACATAAAGCTGGAGGAGAGGGCTGGAGACGCACCAAACAGATAAAGTAGTAACCATGACGAGCGGCGGAAGTTGCGGATGAGTGTGAAGTAGCCGGATGAGCGGAATTGTTGCAGGCTGTCCTGGCTGCCTTGCAGTTCACGCAGGACAGGCCAGAGGGTTTCTGGCAGCGAAAAGTTGTAGTGAATGCCTGCTATTGCCTGCATCATCTTACCGTAACGATGCTCTAGACCAATGCGATAAATATATTTTAGTCGGCCGACATTGGAACTGCCAAAACGAGCGATCTGTATCGCGTCTTCACCCTTAATTCTACAAGGCATGCTGGCGGCCCAAAGCTCCTCTTCTCCTAGCTGCTGGTAGGTATAGCAGTGAAGTTGTTGGAGAAAATCCAGCGCATCCCCAGATTCTTTGAATGCGGGGGTAATGAATTCTAGCAACGCTTCCGAATAGTCGGTTGTGATATGGCTGTGAGTCAGCGCAGAGCCCAAAGTCGTAGGGTGGCCGGTCTGACTGATGGAACACTGAGTGTCGACTCGCAGGCCTTCCTTCTCTATACCGTGAAGGATGCCGTCGAGCGCCAGAATCTGGCCATTCTCAGTAAGTAATTTCAGATTCTGTTTCAGTGCCTCAGACACGTCGGGATACCTTTACCAGAGAAAAAGAGCGCTATTATAGCGCAGCATTTGCTAAACATAACCCTGTGGTATCTACAGGTACAGGGAATTATGTTTTTTGACAGAAAGGGTAGAGCAGCCCGATGGGGAATTCTATCGGGCTACCGCTCTTTGAGAAGGTATCAGGGTACCTGAAGAACCTGCATGGAGTTGGTGCCATTTCCACTGCCGATGACGGCTCCGCGGGTCAGGAGAACCAGGTCGCCGCTGTCTAGGAGGCCTTTTGTTTTAAGGTTCTCAAGTACCTGGGTGTTGAGCTCTTCTATCTCCAGCCCGGTAGCGTCGAACATCATAGGCTCGACTCCTCGGTATAGCGCCATACGGCGCATAGCGCGTTCATTGCGCGTGAGGGCGATGATAGGGAGGCCGGATCGAATGCGGGACATCCAGCGGGGCGTTGATCCTGACTCGGTGAGACAGATAATCGCTTTTACGCCGACCAGGTGGTTAGCGGTATACATCGCTGAGCGGGCAATGGTTTCATCGATATGTTCACAGCGCTGGGTGATGCCTGTAGGGGCGGGTCGCGACAGTTGATGTTTCTCTGCTCCCAGGCAGATCTTAGTCATAGCCTGCACCACTTCAACTGGATAGTCGCCAGCGGCAGTTTCTGCGGAAAGCATGACCGCATCGGTACCATCGAGGACCGCGTTGGCTACATCGAATACTTCTGCACGGGTGGGCATCGGGTTTTGAACCATGGTTTCCATCATCTGTGTTGCGGTGATGATGAATCGGTTCAGCTCACGTGCGCGATTAATCATATGCTTCTGCACGCCGATCAGCTCAGCATCGCCAATCTCGACGCCCAGGTCTCCACGGGCAACCATGACGCCATCGGAGGCGAGAATGATATCGTCCAGTGCTTCGTTAGAGCTGACAGTCTCTGCCCGTTCTACTTTGGCAATAATCTCTGCCTTGCTGCCGGCCTGGTCGAGTAGTTGGCGTGCTTCGATCAGATCTGCAGAGCTGCGTGGGAAAGAGACAGCGATATAGTCCACATCAATATCGGCGGCGACCAGAATGTCCTGCTTGTCTTTATCGGTCAGAGCTGCTGCAGAAAGACCACCGCCTTGACGGTTGATCCCCTTGTTGTTGGACAGCGGGCCGCCAATGATGACTTCGCAGTTGATCCGGGTACCCTGAACATCGACAACTTTGAACTGTACGCGACCGTCATCAAGCAGCAGTACATCGCCGGGACGACTGTCTCCCGGCAGTGCTTTATAGTCGATACCTACCTGTGTTTGATCACCGGCATAGGTGTCTAAATCTGAATCAAGGGCGAAATGATCACCGACGGCCAGTTTGATTTTCATGTCGTCTTTAAAACGGGCGATGCGGATTTTAGGGCCCTGTAGGTCACCAAGGATAGCTACGGGTATTGCCAGCTGCTTAGATAACTTGCGCACTTCTGCAGCCCGCTGACGGTGATCGTCGGCGCTGCCGTGAGAAAAGTTGAGTCGTACAACATTCACGCCAGCGCGTATCAGTTGATCGAGAATGCCTGGCTTATCAGTGGAAGGGCCGAGAGTAGCAACGATTTTAGTGCGTTTTTGCATGATTAGTTTATCCGATGGACGGTGGTACAGTTTTACCTGTTAGACTTTATAAGCTGTTTCTATTACAACATATGGCTATAGCAATAGTATTTAAGGCCTTTAGGCTCTATTTGTTAAGCTTATATCAACATTCTTGTAAATAAATTACAAGAATTATCTTTGTTTAGTTGTTTTAAAATGAGTTATGGGCTTTTTTAGCCATAGTTATTTTGCTTTTTGTAACTGTACTACAGGATATCGAGTGATTAAAACACGGTTACGTCCGCTGCTGGTTCTGCTGTTATTAGCGCTGTTTGCCCTGGTTATTTATCAGACTGTTTCTATGAGCCGCACCCGGGCGATTGGCGATCTTCAGCAAAGTGCATCTGCAGACCTTAATCGATATGTACTGAGTCTGCAGCAGGAGCTTGATCGCTACAAAGATCTACCCAAACTGCTGTCTTCGCATTCTGAACTGGTGAACCTGCTTCTTCTGCCCGAAAGCGATGGGATATTCAGAGCAAACCTCTATCTTGAAAAAGTGAATAAAACCATCGGTGCTTCGGATTCCTACCTGATGGATACCGAAGGAAATACCCTGGCGGCGAGTAACTGGTCGCAGGAAGGAACTTTCGTGGGGCGTAATTTTTCTTTTCGTCCCTATTTTAAGGATGCACTCGGGGGGGGAGAGGGGCGTTATTTTGCCCTGGGCTCTACCTCTAAGAAGCGCGGATATTTTTTCTCTTATCCGGTGGAGTATCGGGGCAATATTCTCGGGGTGATCGTGGTTAAAATCGATCTCAATGATATTGAAACCGACTGGAATGACCCTCAGACCGATATTTTGGTAACCGATGAAGACGGGGTTATTTTTATTAGTACCCGCTCGGAATGGAAGTTCCGCACATTGGAGCCACTGCCTCAGTCTGACTTGAAGAGGATTATCTCCAGTCTGCGTTACGGAGATCATGAATTAACTTCACTGCCGATTTTGGAGCGTAAGCGTCTTCTTGATAGTGAAGTGGTGACCCTGATCGAGGGGGATAGAATTGATAACCAAGCCCTGGATGGGGTCGAGACCCGTAAATACCTCCAGCAGATCCGAATGGTGCCCGACGCGGGATTTAATGTTTCTATCCTTGCCGATCTTAAATCGGTAGATCGGCGGGTTATTAATAATGCTCTGTTGGCCGGTTTTATTTATAGCGCCCTGGTGTTCCTGGTGCTGTTTTTGATGGCTCGGAGAAGAATTTCCCATGAGCGAGCCCGGTTTAAACGTCAGCAAACGCTGTCATTAGAGCGAAGTGAGGCAAGGGTTAGGGCGATAATCGATAACACACACGCCGGCCTGATTACGCTGGATGCTCATGGTTTGATCGAATCATTTAATCCGACGGCTGAAAAGCTGTTTGGCTACAATGCTGACCTGATTGCGGGAGAGTATTTCAGTAAGCTAATCGGACAGGAGGATCGGGCCGTTTGTTGGCAGCATATTTCCCATCAGGATGAGGTAAGTCAGCCAGCGGAGCTGATGATTGAAGCCTCGGGGGTGCGCGCTAATGGTTCGATGTTTCCTATTGAATTGATTATTGGCAGGATGTCCGACAGCAATGCCAGTCGTTTTGTCGTTACCATTCATGATGTCACCGAGCGTAAAGAGAATGAGGAGCAGCTCCGAGAAGCCCGGGATCAGCTTGAATACCGGGTGTCTGAGCGTACCCAGGATCTAACCCGGGCGAATGCCCGACTTCTGCAGGAAGTTGAAGAGCACAAGCATACTCAGAATGAGCTGATTCAGACCGCCAAGCTAGCCGTAATAGGGCAGATGTCGGCGGGGATAAATCATGAGCTTAATCAGCCGCTTACAGCCATTCGAAGTTACACTGATAATGCGCTATCTTTTCTTAAAATGGGTAAAACAGAGCCGGTTAATTCTAATCTGCGTGAAATTAGCGGTCTGACCCAGCGGATGGCGAAAATAATTGCGCCGCTGAAAGAGTTTTCCCGTAAAACAACCGGTCAGTCGACCTTAGTGAGCTTGAAAGCGGTCCGTGACGGCGCGATGTCGATCATGTATGGCAGGCTGGATAAGGCTAATGCGAAGATTGAGTGGCCGAATAAGCTCGATCAGGTCTTCGTGCTAGGGGATATGTTGCGTCTCGAGCAAGTGGTCGTCAATTTGATCAGTAATGCGCTGCAGGCGATGGAGGGCCAACCTGAAAAGTGGATAGAGATTGCGATAGCACGAGAGGAAAGCCGGCTACTTATCTCATTTCGTGATCATGGCCCGGGTATTCCTGTGTCGGAATTGGGTAAAGTCTTTGAGCCTTTTTACACAACCAAAAAAGCGGGTCAGGGCTTAGGGCTGGGTCTGTCCATTTCCCATCGTATTATAGAGTCTATGGACGGCCAGTTGAGTGTGGGTAACCATCCGCTGGGTGGTGCGATGTTTACCATCAATTTACCGACGGCTGATGCGTCGGCGTCACTAGTCGGGTTAGAATAATTTGAAACTGTTATGGAAGAAGAGCTGTCGATGAGTGCTGAAATTCCGGCTGAAGAGAAATACCCGCATCAGATTTTGTTAGTTGATGATGAAAAGCATATACGGATTGCCGTCGGGCAGACTCTGGAACTTGCTGGATATGAAGTCGTGGCAGCAGATAGTGCAGAGAAGGCATTGAGCCTTCTCAACAGTGACTGGCCGGGCGTCGTGGTCAGCGATATCAATATGCCTGGCATCGACGGTCTTGAGTTAATGCAGCGGATCATAAAAATCGATGCGGACCTGCCGGTTATCCTGATTACCGGACATGGTGATATATCTATGGCCGTGAGCGCCATGCGTGATGGTGCTTACGACTTTATTGAGAAGCCTTTTTCTTCTGAACTGCTTAATGATGTTGTGCGCCGGGCGGCAGAGAAGCGTCGCCTGACCCTTGAGAACAGAAGCTTACGTAAAGCACTTGAAGCTCAGGGGGGGATTGGTCCCCGGATTATTGGCAATTCGCACCGTATCCAACAACTTCGGGGAATGATTCAGCAAATTGCTGATACGCCTGCTGATATTTTGGTTCAGGCTGAAACGGGTTCGGGTAAAGATCTGGTTGCGCGTTATATCCACGAGCATAGTAATCGACGTGATAAGAATTTTGTGGCGATAAACTGTGGTGCGGTGCCGGAACATCTGATTGAAAGCGAGTTGTTTGGCCACGAAAAAGGGGCATTTACCGACGCTAAAAGTCGCCGGATAGGAAAGTTTGAACATGCCAATGGTGGCACTCTGTTTCTCGATGAAATTGAGAGCATGTCGCCGTCGTTACAAGTTAAGTTATTGCGGGTGCTCGAGGAGAGAACGATTGAGCGGTTGGGCTCCAATGAGCTAATTGCTTTGGATATTCGGGTAGTGGCCGCCACCAAAGTGAACCTGAGAGAACTCAGTGAACAGGGCGAGTATCGGGAAGATCTATACTATCGACTCAATGTCGTGAGTCTTGAAGTCCCTCCGTTGAGAGAGCGCCGTGAAGATATTCCGATGCTGTTTCAGCACTTTGCGCTAATTGCATCGGCCCAGTATCAGAAAGAGGTCCCGCAGCTGAGTGCTGAAAAGCTGAGAGCGCTGGTAGCGCATCACTGGCCGGGTAATGTTAGAGAGTTGCGTAATATTGCAGAGCGTTATGTGTTGTTGGGTGCGGACTATGATTTTTCAGTAGGGGTGCAGAGTGAGCAGTCGCCGGGCAAACGTATGACGTTACCAGAGCAGGTCGAGCAGTTTGAGAAGTTAGTGCTGGAAGAGGAACTCTCCCGTAACAATGGTTCACTCAAGCTTACCCAGGAGACCTTAGGGCTTCCCCGCAAAACGCTGTATGACAAAATGCAAAAGTATGAACTGGATAAGAAAGACTACAAGTAACCTCAGTATCAGATATAAAAACGGCGGCCATAGGGCCGCCGTTTTTATGCTTTGAGTCTGGATCAGAGCTTAAACTGCTTAGCTTTCTTGTCTAGCTCAGTAGCCAGATTATTTAACTGCATAGCGATTGATGATAAACGTATCACTCTGTCTTTGGCGTGCTCACTGCCCTCATTGATCTCGTTAACCGCCCCTTCGATTTCCAGAGTTGCAGCACCGCTCTGCTTCACTGATTCGGAGATGCTGTGGTTAGTTTCAGTAATCGCTTCCATCTCTTTTTGAATATTAAAGAGAACGGCGGATGTTTCCTGAACCTCTTTAACGTTCGACTCGGTTTCTTTACTCGCCTGTCCCATTACCTGAGCCGCGCCTTTTGCATTTTGTTGTAGCGAGCCGATGATGCCGTTGATTTCAACGGTAGCGTTCTGAGTTCGCTGGGAGAGCGTACGCACTTCATCTGCCACTACGGCAAAGCCACGACCTTGCTCGCCTGCGCGGGCGGCCTCAATCGCAGCGTTAAGCGCCAGCAGATTGGTTTGTTCGGCAATGTCCTGAATAACGCTCAGTACAGCGTCAATGTTATAGCTCTGCTGCTCTAGCTGAACGATCACGTCAGTTGCGTGTTGGATCTGTTGTTGCAGTGATTCGATCTTCTTCACGGTTCCGGATGTGATCTCAACGCCGCTGCGGGTTTCCTGCAGTGCTTTATCGGACGCTTTGATAGTGACGTCGGCGGTGGCGGAAACATTCTGAGTTGCCCCATCCATTG
>JAGPUU010000169.1 GCA_018067325.1 Amphritea sp. | reverse complement strand
ATGAGCTCTTTGACGAGCTTAGCCCCCAAGCCAAAAAACCTCGAAGAGACCGGATTATCCAAACAGTTCCTCAGCGAGCTAGTCAGCAAACACCTCTATGATGCCGGTGCCTTAACAATAAAGACCCTGACTAAACGTATTGCTCTGCCCGGTGCGGTCATTGAAGAGCTGCTCAACTACCTCCGCCAGGAAGCCCGACTGGAAGTTCTACCTAAACTAGGGCACGGACAGGAACTCCATTTTAGCCTGACCGATCTGGGTCGGGTTGCCGCCTTTGATGCGCTCAGTAAAAGTGGTTATATCGGAGCAGCCCCGGTGCCTCTGCAACAATACCAACAGACCGTGGAAGCACAATCTGTCCATCATAATCAGATAACCCAAGACATCACCCACGCCGCCTTTAACGATGTCGTCATTAAGGATTCTCTGCTGGACAAACTGGGCCCAGCACTTAACTCAGGGCGTGCAATTATTATCTATGGGCCTTCGGGTACAGGAAAAACCTTCATATCTCAGCGCCTTACCTGGTTACTAACCGATCATTGTCTAGTTCCACAGGCAATATCGGTTAACGAAGCTGTAATTCAAGTATTCGACCCCCTATTGCATAAAGAAGTCTCTATCCAGGATTCAGAAGCCACTAGCAACTTATTGTTCGCTTCGGGCTTTGATAATCGCTTCAGGCTTTGTAAACGGCCAGTTGTTATCAGCGGGGGTGAATTAACGCTGGATATGCTTGAGGTGCAGTACTCTCAATCGACCCGACTCTATCAAGCTCCTTTGCAGATTAAAGCGAATAACGGAATGTTCATTATTGATGATATGGGCCGCCAAAGAGTTTCGCCAACCGATCTGTTTAATCGCTGGATCGTACCGATGGAGGAAAAACAAGATCATTTAAGCCTCAGCAACGGCCAGCATTTCAAGGTTCCTTTTAATGTCATTCTGATTTTTTCAACCAATATAAATCCATTAGAACTCGGAGACATGGCCTTTATACGCCGAATTGGACACAAAATTCTCTTCGACACCCTTGATCACGGTGAGTTCATCAAGATATGGGACCAGGTTTGCAGGGAGAAACAGATCAGCTGCTCAGATGAACTGTTGAGCTACTTATTCGATTACCACTACAAACGAGAACAGCGCCCACTGCTCCCCTGCCACCCGAGAGACCTTCTCGGCATTGCTCAGGATAAAGCAACCTATCTAGGCGCATCAACAGTGCTGACCAAAGAGCTGCTGGACTGGGCTTGGGATAGCTACTTCGTCAAGCTGGAATCATAGAAAGGACTGCCGGCTCACACCGACTAGTTACAGGAGAACGCAATGTTTAACACTAGAACATTTATCCTAATTATATTCGCAGCCATTCTTGCTGTTGTCGCCGGACTGATGGCAAACAACTGGATACAAAATCAAACTCAATCGGTTGCAGAAACAGATTCAGACAGTGGTCTCGTTCCCGTATTTACTGCTGGATTAGAGATTCCTTATGGGCAGACAGTTGATGCGCAACATCTTAAACAGATCGATATGCCTCCAGAGTTAGTTCCCAATGGCGCAGTTCAGAATCAGGACCAGGTTCTCGGACAAATAGCCCAAAGCTCAATACTTAAGGGAGAGATTCTAATGCAGGCTCGCTTTTCTGAAAGCGTCGAGGGCAGTACTCTGGCGGCACTAATTGAACCGACAATGCGGGCAATCACTGTCAGGGTGAATGATGTAGTCGGTGTTGCCGGGTTTCTGTTACCTGGCAATAGAGTCGATATGCTGGCCAGCCGAATAGTTAATAAGCGCGCCTATACACAAACACTGATAGAAGATCTGAAAGTTCTCGCAGTAGACCAGACGGCTACAACCAATGAGAAAGACCCCGTCATTGTTCGCGCAGTCACCATAGAAGTAACCCCAGAACAAGCCGAAGTAATCGTAAAAGCAAAAAGTGAAGGACCTATTCAACTGACTCTGCGTAACCCAAAGGACAGAGATGCGATGGCCAAAAAGGCTCCACCTAAAAAAGCTCGGGTACGTTCGGCCAGCAGATCGGTCACCATTATTCGGGGAACTTCGGTTCAGGACAGTAAGATCAACTTATAACCATGTTATCCAAAGACACAGGCCGCAACCTGCGTCCAAGATAAGTCTGAATTCCTTAATAAAGAATCTCAGGCTGTAGCTAAATAAGATAGGGAGTTATCATGCAATATTTACTACCCCAACGCTTACTGACAGGGTTCCTGATTGTATTGATGTTCCAGCTCTCAGGTGTTGCAGTATCTGCGCAGGAACAAACGCTCACAACCCAACTGACAGCGTTCAGTGAACTCACCGATCATAAACAACAGCTTCAGACGATCTGGGTTCCTCTTTATAAGTCACATATTCTTGAGCTCAATAGCCCTGTCAGTAAAATATCCATCGGCAACCCAGATATCGCCGACATTCTGATTATGCAGTCCGGGCAGCTCTATATTCTTGGCCGTGGACTAGGTACCACCAATGTACTGCTCTGGGACCGCAAAAACCGGCTAATCAGCGCATTCGATATCGAAGTCACTCATGATCTGGCAACACTGAAAGCGAAGTTATATCAATTGCTGCCGGAAGAAAATGTCAAAGTACACTCATCCCAAGGCGCCATTGTACTGAGTGGGCAGATATCCAGTTTGACACGTATGAATACCGCCGTTCAGTTAGCTGAGAGCTTCGCTCGTCCAACCAAATCAAGTGGTGAGGGTGAAGCCATTTCCAGCGTCGTCAATCTTATGTCAATTGGCGGCGCACAACAGGTTATGCTCAAAGTTACAGTCGCCGAAATTTCTCGTTCAGTATTCCGAAAAATGGGAATCAATTTCGTAGCAGGGAAAGAGAGTGGTAACTTTATCGTCGGCGCATTGAGTACCGGAGGAAAAACCTTCTCTTCAATCCCTTCCACCCTGCCCAGTTTTACCGCTGGCAGTAGAGCACTGTTTGCCAATTACGCCGACAGTGGCTTTATCTTTAATATGCTTATTGAAGCGGCCAAACAAAACGGTTCTGCCAAAGTACTGGCAGAGCCCACTCTCACTACCTTAAGCGGCCAAGAAGCGACCTTTCTTTCAGGCGGTGAATTTCCGATACCAGTCCCCAGCGATGATGGAATCAGCATCGAGTTCAAAGATTTCGGTATTGGCCTGAACTTTATACCTGTTGTTCTGGATGATGATCAGATCAATCTGAAGCTGAATATCAGTGTCAGTGAGCTTACCAACGTCGCCAGTGTGACATTACCCAATAGCAGTGCCGATTTCTTCGTACCGGCGCTAACTAAGCGTTCTGCCAGTGCTACCGTTGAACTTGCCGATGGGCAGACCATTGGTATTGCCGGATTGATCAACGAAAACATGCGGGAAGTGATTAATAAATTCCCAGGGCTTGGTGACATACCGATTCTGGGGAATCTATTTCGTAGTCAGGAGTTTGAAAAAGGTGAGACCGAACTGGTCATCATGGTTACCCCTATTCTTGCCAAACCCATTGACCCCGACAAGATCAATCTACCAACCGATAATTTTATTGAGCCATCAGATACAGAATTCTATCTGTTAGGAAAAAATCTGGGCACCCCTAAAAAACAAGCTGAAGACTCTGTATCAAACAGCTCTTCTCAACCCGCTACCGAACCAACAACCAGCACTCAACCTGCATCCCTGAGAATACCTGTCGGTGGAAACCAGGGTGGTATGGAAAACAGCTACGGTCATACCGTGCAATAGGAGAATTGCTATGAACAGACACAACCTATTTAACAGCTGTTCGCTTACCCTTTGTTCACTGCTGATTTTACTCAGCGGCTGTACTAGTCAGCAACACAGCATGAAACTGGGAGACTCAGTTAACCAGCTGGTGAGTCAGCAAACCCTCAATCCAGACGCCGCAGTAAAAAACGGTACGGCATTAAAGAGCGATCTGGATGGCCAGATTGGGGAAAACATTCTTCAGACCTACCGCACCTCAACCGGTGAACCAAAAGCGGTGCAAAAAGAAATCAAAATAAGCATAGGTAACTAGGGGTCTTTACCCCTGGCTACCAGGAGGCCAACAATGAATAACAGAATCGCCTTCTGGGCCACAAAGACATCTACTCCCGAAAAGCAACGGGGAGTGGCTGCCATCATAGTGACTATAGGCATGATTGCTTTGCTAGCGGTAACAGGGCTGGCATTAGACAGCGGTCACCTTCTTATGAATAAAACCCGTATTCAAAACGCAGTTGATGCTGCCGCTTTGACTGCGGCCAGGACCCTTCAAACAACTAATGGCGATATGACCCAAGCCAGAAACAATGCAGACACCACCTTTAACAGTAACCTTAGCGGTGAATTGAGTGGCCAAAACCCAACTATTACCGTGACCTTTTCAGAAGACCTGAATCCAGGCTCGTTTACCAGCAGCGTCGCCGATCCGAAATTTGTCAAAGTGGCGACGTCCACTATCCCCCTACAAAGCTTTCTGGTTCGTCTGGTAGGCTTTGACAGTAAAGAAGTAGCCGGAATCGCCGTAGCGGGTTTTGCCCAAGGCGCTAATATCTGTAATCTGATACCCGTAGTCGTGTGTTCAGGAAACTACACTGGCTCTGACAGTATTTACGGCTATAAAAAATATGACCCTTCAACCTACAGCGCTGATGACGTTATCACATTGAAGGTCGGTTCCGGTGATGGCCCCGATACGGATGTCGGTACTGGTAGCTTTCACCTATTGAATCTCCCAGGATTGCAAGGTGCCGATGATATTCGTTATGCCTTTGCAGGAAGCCCAAGCTGCGCAACCAAAAGCCAGCCCTTCCAGATCAATGTAGCACCGGGTAATAAGGTAGGCCCCACGGTACAAGGTATCAATACCCGCTTTGGTCTCTACTCAGGCCCCCTTAATGGCGATCAAAACCTATACCCACCCGATCAGGCCAATGATACCAATGGTCCAAACTGCAGTGGCGGTGGCAGCGATGCCTGCCCCGACCCGGTTAGTTATTTCGATTTTTATGCGAACAACGCGATTAGCAGTACCAACCCCCAGTATCAACGCCGTATCGTCGGAGTACCCATCGCAAACTGCTCTGTGGCTGCCAGCGGTAGCAATACTCCCGACTCAATGCAGACCCCGGTAGGGTTCGGTTGTTTTCTACTCACTCAACCGGCATCACAACAGGGCGGGGCTGGTAATAACAGTGATGGGAGCGGGAGCTTCAAAGGCTTCTTTATCGAAGACTGCACCCCCCCCGGCAGCGGTGTAACGACGAGTAGTGGGGCAGAAATTATTGTGCTCTATAAGAACCCCGACGGGGGTGATTCATGAATAGAGTTCCCGGTAATAAAACAGATCAAAGAGGGCTGGCCATTGTGGAGTTCACTATCGCCCTCCCCCTACTGCTGTTCTTACTATTTGCCGGTGCAGAGGTCGGTCGGCTACTGTATCAATACAACACCCTAACCAAGTCAGTCGAAGACGGCGGACGCTATCTGGCAGGCCAGCTCCGTTCTGCTAACGCTAACGGTACTCTGGCAACCACCCTCAGCAACACTATAAGTCTGGTTAAGTCCGGAACCACCCTGACAGGACGACCATCGCTGTTGCCAGGCACCATCTCAGTTACTACCCAGACCAACGCGGCGGCCCCCACTCCGGTGGTTGTGACCGCGACCTATACCTATGCGCCGATGGTCTTTCCAAACAGTGTTCCTGGATTTGGTCTGTGGAGTGATCTGGTTCTGGCAATCCCCCTGACAGCCCAAATAAGTATGCCGGTGCTATAGGAGAATATGATGAAAACGCAGATTCAATCTCGTTATCAGTCCGGCCTTGTTACCGTCGAGTTCGCCTTGATTGGTGCCTTCTTCTTTCTAATTCTGTTCAGCATTATCGAATTTGGGCGCCTGCTATTTACCTGGAACACTCTGGATGAAGTGACCCGCAGAGCCGCTCGATTGGCCGCCGTATGTCCAATAAGTGAACAAGCAACCGTCATCAACAGAGCTATTTTTAATGGCAATGTTATCAGTGGTCTTAGTAGCGCCAACCTTCGAGTCGAGTATTTAGATAACGCATTTAATACGACGGCTACATTAGAACAGGTTCGCTATGTGCGAACTCAGGTGCAGAACTATCAGCATCAGTTGCTAATTCCGTTCCTGCCCTCCAGCCTGATGACAGCACCCGGATTTACCACCACGCTTCCCAGCGAGAGTTTAGGCACATCTCCTGCGGGTAGCTGGAGTATTACCTGTTTATAAATTCAGCCCCCAAGGGTTAGAAATGGAGCATTAGTATGGATAATTTTAGTTCATCAAACCGGGCACAGATCCAGCTCAAAGTCCTTATTAGCAGCCGAACACAAAGCGATCTGGATCTGATTGAAACCCTGATCGGTGAATTTGATGAACAGCCACGCATTATGAAACGCTTCGTCAGTAATGGTCATATCGATCCTCTTTATGATCTTGATGAGATGCCCGACCTGCTAATTCTTAACCTCAGCAAGCACTGGCAAGGGGAGCTGGACGAACTGCTCAATCATAGCGCCGCCAACCGCCCGCCGGTGCTGGTCGTTGGTGACCAACATAACCCTGAAATAATGCGTAAAGCGATGCAAGCCGGGGCCCGGGATTTTTTAAACTTCCCGATCAATCAGGTAGAGCTACATAAAACCTTGAAGCAGATTAGCCGGGAGAAGCAGCAAGCCCAGCTTATTGATTCAGGTCATTTGACTGCGGTAATCAATGCCAAAGGCGGTTCAGGGGCATCAATGCTGGCCTGTAACCTAGCCTACCTAATGCAAACCAACAGTAACCAACACACTATTCTGATGGATCTGGATATGCAGTTCGGCTCACTGGCTGAGTATCTGAACCTCAAACCTGAAAATGGCATCGCTGATGCCTTGAAAGTGGTCGATGAGCTTGATGAGACGGCACTTACCGCCTATCTGGTAAAGCATAAATCTGGCCTTCAGGTACTTGGTTCCACGACTAACACGATTCGCATGCCAAATCAGACGCCAGAACAACAAATCAATAGGCTGCTTAAAATGGTTCTGAAAAACTGTAATCAACTGGTGGTAGATCTACCCAGAATGATCGACCGGACAGCAATTGCTGTACTTCAAAATGCCAGCCGCATTGTCGTCGTTGTTCAACAAGATCTGATTAATGTTCGGGACGCGATTCATATGATGCACATACTGCGTAACGAGCTGGCCATCCTCGATGATCAAATTATCGTGGCCGTTAACCGCTTCGATAAAAAAGCGGCGGTCTCTGTCAAAGATATCGAAGAGAGTCTGAAGGTAAAACACCTGGTTACGATACCCAATGATTACCGCACTTCAATCGAAAGCCTGAATAAAGGCGAACCCATCAGTGTCGTAGCTAAACGTTCTGCACTGAGCCGATCCCTTAATCAATTGCAGGCTGATCTGATTCGGCCTGACAACGAACCGGTACACCGAGGTGCTTTAACCAATCTATTTTCAAGATTAACTGGAGGATAGGGTCATGTCATACGGAGATCTACATTCATATCAGGAACGAGACAAAGATGAAGCCCAGGACGATACAGATCAAAAAACAGAACAGACCTTTTGCACCAATAGTAAACTTGAGAAAGAGTGGAAAAACCGGATTCACACTAAGCTCTTAAAAGTGATGGACCTGACTCTGGTCGACAATCTCGATCCGGGAGATGCTCGGCTGCAGATTCGAGAAATATGCCAGCACCTTATTCAGGAGGAACAGATCCCCTGTAATCAGGCCACACGACATCTCATTATCAAGCAGATCGAAGATGAGATCATGGGACTTGGGCCCTTAGAGGCATTACTGGCAGACCCTAGTATTTCAGACATACTGGTCAATAGTGCTGACAGTGTGTTTGTAGAACGCGAAGGTAAACTACTGCGCACCGATGTTTCTTTTAACAATGATAACCATTTGCTAAATATTATTGATCGGATCGTGTCCTCAGTGGGACGCCGGATCGATGAATCTTCACCCATGGTTGATGCCCGCCTGAAAGATGGCTCACGGGTGAACGCCATTATCCCTCCATTGGCATTGGATGGCCCCTGCATCTCAATTCGGCGCTTTGCTGTTGATCGTCTGACCATGGACAACCTGATTGAATTAGGCTCAATTCCTAAAGAATTAGCCAGTATCTTTGAGGGAATTGTCAGAGCCCGTCTGAATATCCTGATCTCCGGAGGTACCGGCTCAGGTAAAACTACTTTGTTGAATATCCTGTCTGGCTTCATTCCGAAAGATGAACGAATTGTCACTATTGAAGACTCCGCAGAGCTTCAGTTACAGCAACCCCATACCGTCAGACTAGAAACCCGCCCGGCCAACATCGAAGGTAAAGGTGAAGTCGGCCAGCGGGAACTGGTGAAGAATAGTCTGCGAATGCGACCCGATCGCATAGTCATAGGCGAGGTCCGGGGTGGTGAGGCACTGGATATGTTGCAGGCGATGAATACCGGCCATGATGGCTCACTGACCACGATTCACGCCAATACCCCCAGGGACGCTCTGGGCCGAATCGAGAACATGGTCTCAATGAGTGGAATTAACTTCCCGGTTAAAACGCTTCGGGCTCAGATAGCCTCTGCTATCAATGTCGTTGTTCAAATAGAGCGGATGGAAGACGGACGACGACGACTCACCAGCCTGCAAGAAATAAACGGTATGGAAGGCGACGTGGTCACTATGACCGAGCTGTTCAGATTTGAACGTAAGGGTATTGATGAAGACGGAAACGTACTGGGACGCTACAGGGCAACCGGCATCATCCCATCGTTCTATGAGCACCTGAAGCAGCGTGGTATTGATCTCCACTATCATCTGTTTGATCAATAACCGGCGTATAAAGGAGTTATCATCATGTCTCAACAAATGATCTTTATAGCAATGGTGTTTATGGCTGTATTTATGCTGGTAATGGGGCTGACCATACCTGTATTTGGCGAGACATCACACAACCGAAACCGGTTGCGCAAACGGATCAAAGAGATGATTCCGGAAGCCGATGCTAAAGCAATAACTGTGCTACTGCGAAAAAAATATCTTAAGTCCCTATCACCTAGTGAAAGGTGGCTTGAATCCCTTCCCGGTATGGAGTCCCTTTCAGATACGCTCGAAAAAGCCGGTTATAAAACACGTGCCTACCAGTATGTAATTGGCGTTTTTGTTGTGACACTAATTGCAATGATACTCACCTGGCTACTCACCCGAGATTTGCTATGGGTCATTGTCGTCGGGACGCTCACCGTTTTAGCGCCTTCACTCAAAATACTACACGCAAAGAGGAAGCGAATTTCCCGCTTTGAAGAGGAATTACCCGATGCTATCGACGTCATGAAACGGGCCGTAAAAGCGGGCCACCCTTTTTCAGAAGCGCTGCATCTGGTGGGGGATGAGATGGAAGGGCCTGTTGCTCAGGAGTTTAAATTGACCTTTGCCGATCTGAACTATGGTAACGATCTTCGCCGGGCACTATTAGGTTTGTTACATCGTATCCCCAGTGTCACCGTGATGGTTTTAGTTTCTTCCATACTAATTCAGAAGGAAACCGGGGGTAATCTGACTGAAATTTTAGAACAAATATCCCGCGTAATCCGCAGCCGGTTTAAGTTTCAACGCCGCGTCAAAACGCTCTCTGCAGAGGGTCGCCTATCAGCCTGGATTCTGGCAATGGTGCCTTTCGTCCTGTTTATCGTTATTAGCATAATGACCCCCGACTACCTGCCGATGCTGTTGGATGATCCGGTCGGATTAAAAATGATTCTATTTGCCTTTGTCTCGATGATGATCGGCATAGTCTGGATTCGTAACATTCTGCGGATTGATGTTTAGGAGGTCGCCATGGATTACCTGATAGGCTTACTCAGCACGTTGACCGAAAACCAGTCACAGCTACGGATGACAATCATTATTCTCTCGTCATTAACGGTTCTAACACTGACGATGGGGCTAGGATTCATTGTCATTGGGGCGATTGATCCGGTTAGACAACGCATCAATAGACTCAAAAAATCCGGGGAAGAAATAACGCTATCATCCACCAGGCAAGAGACTCTGGCCCAACATTTTGTCCCTACCGGGGGTGATCACAGTCAAACTCGTGCTCGTCTTGCTCATGCCGGTTTTCGATCTAAAAGCGCCCTGGCTGATTACTATGCCATTCGTATCTTTAGCGCCCTACTGTTCCCAGTGATAGTTCTCTTCATCGTACAACAGTTTCCTCAGCTAACCACTGAAAACACACTTATGATTCTGCTCGCTGCACTAGCTTTCGGTATCATTCTACCAAGCGCAGTGCTCGACCGCCTGATCACTGCCCGTCAACGCAAACTAAGAAACGGCTTTCCCGATGCACTGGATATGCTGGTGGTCTGCGTTGAAGCCGGACTCGGATTGCAATCCGCCCTACAACGGGTAGCTGAGGAGCTGAGTATTAGCCATACAGAATTGGCAGAAGAGCTGTCCCTTGTTAATACCGAAGTACGGATGGGGGTAGAGCGTATTCAGGCTCTACGAAATATGGCCAATAGAACAGGCTTAGAAGATATCCGTGGTTTGGTTACCTCTCTGGATCAGAGTATGCGCTTTGGTACTAGTATTGCTGATACCTTGCGAGTCTATTCTGAAGAGTTCCGTGATAAAAGACTCCAAAGAGCAGAAGAAATTGCATCCCAGATTTCAACAAAAATGATTTTTCCTCTGACCTTTTGCCTCTGGCCCTCGTTCTTCCTGATAATGATAGGCCCTGCCATTCTTGGGGTACTGGCTGTACTCAATCAGAGCTGATATTAGTGACTGTAAAGGAGTTATATATGACCTATTCTATGTCTTATCGGACCTTAAAATTAATTATTCTTTGTCTTACAACAGCCTTATTCAGCGGTTGTGCAATGAACCAGTCCAGTAATGAAGTATCAGCTGAACAATCCAAGTATTATAACGGGAAATCAGCAGTACCCTTTCTCGCAGAACAACAGGCAAAAAACCCTGAAGAAGCGATGAATAGAGCTAACCAGTCCTTCACAAGCGGTGATCTGGATCGAGCATTATTTAATTATATCCGGGTTATAGAGTTGGATGATCAGAACACCACAGCGCTGGTCAAAATTGGTAACATCCACTACCAAAGAGGTAATTATTCGATCAGTTATCAAGCCTATCAGAGCGCTATTCAGATCGACCCTCAACAGGGTGAAGCCCTAAAAGGCAGTGGTATGATATTGTTGCATCGAAAATCATACGTTATGGCTGAAACCTCACTGAATCGTTCAATTGAACCGCTGTTAGCGCAACAGGATAAAACCGCGGCATTGGTAGAAAGTTATATCGGTCTGGCAATATTGAACGACCTGAGAAGCGACTATATGACCTCAGCACTCTATTACAAAGAGGCTGAAGCGCTAGCTCCGACCAACCCCATGGTTAAATCTAACCTTGGCTACTCATTCTATATGCAGGAAAAATGGAGCGCGGCTGAGGTAGCATTTAACCAAGCTCTACAGGCGGATAACAGCTACTCACCGGCTTGGAAAAACCTGGGACTAACCTATGCCAGACAAGCAAAATATATGCAGGCACTGAATGCTCTCGAGCAAGTCATGGACAGCTCTGAAGCCTATAACGATATCGGTTACATCTGCCTGATAACACAGCGTTATGAACAAGCTGCTCAATTCTTCCGCAAAGCAATTGATGAGCATCCTCAATATTACGAAATAGCACACCAAAATCTAACCCGGGTAAAGCGCCTGTTGGCAACTAATGTTGATGGTTATAGTAAGCTTTGATTGCCTCTGATCTTTGACCACAAAATGGTTATTTATTTGCAACGCAACCGCTTGCAAAAAAATCTGAAAAGCGCATTCTGTAGTTGTGACATTAAGCATAGTTTGAAGTAAGGGCACATAATGAATATCAATATTACTAATCGAAATGACAAAGTTTCTCCGGCACTACGAGAAAAAATTGAAAGCTGGTTAGAGGAGAGTCAGAAACGCTACAACGTTATCACCAGCGCTCAGGTAACAATCGAAAAAAGTAATGGTAAAGAGGAGATTGTTGAAGCCACTATTCATGCGACTGGCAAAGATCTATTTGCCAAGGCCAGCGAAGAAAATCTTTTTGCTGCACTGGACTCTCTAGCTCATAAGATTGATAAGCAGCTAGCGAAGATCCGTGATATTCAAACCAATAAAAAGGGCTCTGGCATCCCAGTGATGGCTGAACCTGAAGAAGAGATCGTCGAAGAAGAATGATCTCTAATCAAGCAAAAAAAGGCTGAACTCTGTTCAGCCTTTTTTATTTCTGTTAACCGGTTTAGTTACAAGAAACCCTCATCGCGCCTCAAGTAACCGTTCAACAATCCAACCGGTAACGCCTTTACCATTTAAATCGGCACGGATTTTCTTCCACTCTTTCTGGCTGGCAATCACTTCGACATGTTGTGGATTACTCAGCTGGCCGACCACCCGATACTCAGCTCCCGGCCCCGAACGGAAATTAACCTGCGTGCCTTTAACCCTAAACAAACCATTACCAGCATCAGGCTTAGTTAAAGAAGGTGTAGGGGCAGAAATAGATATTTTACCTTGTGGTATCGCTTTAACCGACTTTAGAAATCGTGCTGCAGTCCATGCCTGGGCAGTATTACCTGACTCATTGCGATATCTGACTTTTACCCATTTACCTTCACGATGCAGTTTCTTTACCATCTGATCACGCTTCAAGCCACCGACAATAGGCTGGTCACCACCGGGCCCGCTTCGCAACCGGAGAACGTTAACAGCAACTGTATAATATTTCCCGCTATCTTCACTTTCACTAACAGGTCGACTTGCTCCCTGCTGTTGTGCTGAGAGATGTTCACTTAAAACCCAACCTTTAAGAGGCTGCTTTTCAGAGGTTAGAAAAAAAACTTTAGACCAGCTGCCCTGTTTATCAATTTCCAGAAGAACATTTCCCTTATTCAACTGCGTTATCACCTCGTTACTATCCGGAGCAGATAACACCTTAGCGGTTTGGTTAACGACAAAATACTCAAACGCATGGGTCACAAAGGAGAGCAGACATAAAAAAGCCAGCAAAACAGATTTAACAATGGTTGCCTTCACGAAATTCGATCCTTAAAAAGTATCAATATAGTGACCCATCATAGCAATTGTGTCAGTTCTGACAACCTGAATGAGATGAACAAATTTACGATCTAGGCTCCTCTCAACCTGTCGCTTAATAAATACACAATCCGGGGATAATAAAGGCCCTAACCGTTTAAAAAATCGCTATACTCAATTCTAGCCACCCGTAGACAGGGCTTACTTACAGCGTGCATTATTGATTAAGCCCACAAGCAGGAGCGGTTTATGGCGCAGGATATACTAATGGCCCGCCAGCCAATTTATGATCAGCACCTAAACGTTGTCGCTTATGAATTGTTATACCGTTCAAAAGACAGTCTGCAAAATAATCTGATTAGTGATGGCAATAGTGCTACTAGTCAGGTTCTACTCAATAATTACACCAGCATCTATCAATCTGGCAAACTAACCAAGCTTCCTGCCTTCATCAATCTAACCAAAGAGATGGTGAAGTCCGATCATATTCCAGAGCTTTCTCGTGAACATATAGTGCTGGAAATTCTCGAGGGTATGAAGGTCGATGATGAGCTAATTTCCGGCATTCAACGTTTTGTAGATGAAGGTTATAAAGTTGCTCTAGACGATTTTATCTACAGTCCAGAATTTGACCCCATCATTCGTATGGCGCATATCGTCAAATTAGACATACTCGAAATGACCGACGAAGAACTCGTCAGGCATGTAGAAATCCTTAAGCCTTTCGAAGTCACTTTGTTAGCAGAGAAGATAGAAACACACGCTGAATTTGAACGTTGCCAGGCATTGGGGTTTAAGCTCTTCCAAGGCTACTTCCTTTGCCGCCCCCAGCTTGTTGAAGGTAAACAGCTGAATTCCAGCGAAATAGTCATGGTCGAACTGATGTCAGTTCTGGCGAAACCCGATGTAACGCCCGCCAGTATTGAGCTGGTTATTAAAAAAGACCCGCAGCTGACATTCAAGATTCTTCGAATCGTTAATTCCTCTTTCTATAATCTAATAAGAAAGATCGAGGGTCTTGAGGAAGCGATCGTACTGCTGGGAATATCTGAGATAAAACGCTGGTGTGCCCTGATTGCTTTCTCCGATCAAACGGGGAAACCAGAAGAGTTGACCCGTCATACACTTATTCGTGCTCGTATGTGTGAGCTTTTGGCCGAAAATAGTCCAGGGATGTCTGGTTCAACGGCCTTTATGATGGGTGTCGTGTCCGGCCTTGATGCCTTATTAGATATTCCAATGGAAGAAATTCTTGATCAGGTCTTCCTGAGTGATGATATAGAGAAAGCCAATCTCATGGGTGACGGCCCCTATGGCGACCTGCTTTGCTGTGTTGATAGTCTGATTCAGGGTCACTGGAACAAATTATCTTCCCATCACTCCGAACAAGACCTCAGTGAATCCTATATTGAGAGTCTGGCCTGGGTGACAAACATTACGCAAAAGATGATCTGACCCCTGGTATACCTGCTTCCAGTACACCAGCCTCCTGAGTGAAGACCAAGCAAATCCACAACTAACTAAACATAATCAGGTTGAAACTATAGATCTGATAAAAATTTGTTATCAGATCTATAAGCGATTATTCATTAGACAGAATTCGATGGTAGGACGACAATAACTACATATTCACACAACCATGAATTTAAAGAGAGTATGGTCCACTCATGAGCACAATGATCTCACTGAACAAGTTTCAACAACTTCGCCATGTTGATGAAATCGTTGAACAGGCGGTAAATAGCTGGTGGGTATACCGTCGTACTATCGGTTATAACGGAGGCCTGAGCGCTACAGCCCGCGTCGTCTTTTTCGGACGTACTAAAGCCCAGGTAACAGAGTGGATGGCCAATCAGTAAGCGACTACAGGTTTTGACTGACTTCTAAATACCTCTAGATTTTCAGTTAACCGGCTGGTCAGCGATCCTGACCAGCCTCCCCCTACCCCATTTCCTTCGACGTTAGAGCTCTACTTTTAGCTCCATTTTTTCCAACAGGGTCTAAGCTTGTACTCTGTTCTACCGGCAGTTTAGCCTGATAGGATTCAATTATCAGGCTGTCGATGTCCCGCATTCTTTAAATGCAGGAAAAACGAAGCCACAAAAGAGCGTCGCATTGCGACCCGCAGAATAAAGGTAAAACTGATGAACAAAGAGATGACTCCTTTTGAGATCCGCCAGCAGATTCGCAGCGGCGATTTTACCGGCAATACGTCTGGATTCGGACAGGGTTTTGTACAGGGAAACCTCGCGATTATGCCAAAAGAGTGGGCTAACGACTTTCTCCAGTTCTGCCAAAAGAACCCAAAACCTTGCCCTATTGTTGGCATGTCCAGCCAGCCGGGCGAGTTTATGCTGCCAGACCTGGGCCAAGAGATAGATATCCGCAGCGACGTACCAAAATACCGTATCTACGAAAATGGCATACTGACCCAGGAAGTCGCTGACCTGACACCTTTCTGGCGTGATGATCTGGTGACCTTTGTATTAGGCTGTTCATTCTCTTTTGAAGAAG
Organism: Amphritea sp.; assembly: GCA_018067325.1. Lineage (GTDB taxonomy): Bacteria > Pseudomonadota > Gammaproteobacteria > Pseudomonadales > Balneatricaceae > Amphritea. The sequence goes on along the minus strand of JAGPUU010000169.1, from coordinate 2,496 downwards.
CGTTGATCGCCGACGGACTGGAAGTACGTAATATCACAGAAAGTGTCAACGTACCGATGTACCGCACCAACATTGAGTGTAAAAGTGCGGGACGCTTCAGCGGCACCACCGTCGTCAGTATGCGTCCAATGAAAGCGGCTGATGCGATTCGTGCTATACAAATCTGCACACGTTTTCCATCAGTACACGGCGCGCCTCTTCACCTGGGTGATCCGTCTCAGATCGGAATTACCGATATCAATACGCCTGACTTTGGCGATGCCGTCACCATCAAAGAGGGTGAGCTTCCAGTATTTTGGGCCTGTGGTGTAACACCACAGGTTGCCATTGAGCAAGCCAAGCCAGAATTCTGTATCACCCACAGTCCGGGCCATATGTTGATAACCGATCTGCCAAACAGCCGTCTGGCTATACTGTAAAGGAGAACCAACTATGTCTTTACGTCTCAATTGTGACTTAGGTGAAAGCTTTGGCTCCTGGAAAATGGGGCTTGATGAAGCAGTAATGCCGCACATAGACCAGGCAAATATCGCCTGTGGTTTTCACGCTGGCGACCCGCTGGTGTTGCAGAAGACACTGACGATGGCCAAAGAGAACAATGTCACTATCGGTGCACATCCCGGCTACCCAGACCTGGTCGGTTTTGGTCGTCGCAGTATCAAAGCCTCTGCAGCAGAGTTAAAAGCGATGGTGCAGTACCAGATCGCAGCTATCGATGGAATGGCATTAACCCAGGGCATGGCACTGAGCTACGTTAAGCCTCACGGCGCTATGTACAACGATATGATGGCTGACGCTTCCATACGCCAAACCATCATGCAGGCAGTCGCCGAATATCACCGCCCACTGGTTCTGATGCTTCAGAGCACGCCTCAATTTGAGCAACACCTTGAGGAAGCTAAAGCGGCCGGTATAGAGCTTTGGTTTGAGATCTTTGCCGACCGTTGTTATGACGACGACGGCAAGTTATTAGCCCGTACTAAGCCAGGTGCCGTTCACACCAAAGAGAAGATGCTAACTCAGGTTAAACAGCTTAAAGAACAAGGTACCGTCACTACCGTCAGCGGGCATACCTTAAACCTGCGCGCTGATACCCTTTGTGTACATGGTGACAATATGGACGGCGTTAACGCTATTGAGGAAATTAGAGAGTTGATCCGCCAATGATTAGCATGGCAGACAACAGCATCCGCATCGAAATAGCTGGCGAAAACGCTCTGATCATCTACTTTGGTGAAAAGACCGATCCAAGTGTGTCGGCACGGGTCCAACAAGCAGTCACCATTCTTGAGACTGAGCTAAATGGCAAGCTGATCGATATGGTGCCTTCCTATGCGTCATTGCTGGTGATCTATGATCAGTTGGCAACTGACCACCTGGAAGTACGCAGTACCATTCGAAAAGTACTCAACCAATTGAGCGATGCCGTTAACGCAGAGGGCAATCTGGTTATCCTGCCTGCATATTACAGCAGTGAATCTGGCCCCGATCTTGATGCTCTGGCTCAACGGGCCGGACTCAGTGCTGATGAAGTGATTAAGTTACATAGTGAGATGGAATACCGGGTCTACGCCATCGGCTTTGCACCGGGGTTCGCTTACCTTGGCGAAGTCGATGAACGAATTGCCGCACCACGCCTTTCTACACCGAGAATGAAGGTTCCCCGTGGCGCTATCGCTATTGCTGACCGTCAGACCGCTGTTTATCCGGCGATATCTCCCGGCGGTTGGAACCTGATCGGACTCTGCCCTACGCGGATGTTCGACCCAGAAGCTAAACCCACTATGCCCGTTCAGGTAGGAGACCGCATTAAATTCAACCCGATCGGCCGTGATGAGTTTTTCTCTCTGGGTGGTGAACTGGGAGAGATAAAATGAGCGGGTTTAAAGTTATTCAACCGGGTCTGCTTACCCTGATCCAGGATGCCGGCCGTTTCGGTCACCATCGCATCGGTCTGACTACCGGTGGCCCATTGGATAGCCTGGCGTTCAAATGGGCTAACCGTCTGGTTGATAACCCAATGAACAGCACCACGCTGGAGATTAGTTTTGGCGGTTTGGTCATGCAAGCTGAGACTGATGCACAGATCGTACTGGCCGGCGCAGAGATGCCCCTGAAGATCAACGGCGTTGAACAAGATCGCTGGCACGCACACAAGATCAAAGCAGGCGATAAAATCGAGGTCAGCTTCTCGGCACAAGGCGCACGTGCTTATCTAGCCGTTAGCGGCGGCTTTCAGGTAGAGCACAGTTTTTCCAGCAGCGCGACAGTTACCCGCGAAGGCATCGGCGGTTTTACCGGTGAAAAACTCCAACAGGGTGATTACCTCCATTGCAATCCACCTGTAGAGCATCGTGGTTTTCATCTGTCTGAAGAACACCGCCCCGACTACTTCGACGACATATCCCTAAGAGTAATTACCGGTTATCAGCAACAGGCTTTCAGTGATTACCAAAAACGCTTGTTTTTCAGTAGCGAATACAAGGTTACTGATCG
>JAGPUU010000160.1 GCA_018067325.1 Amphritea sp. | reverse complement strand
GTGTGGCATTAACACCGATAGAGAGCAAAGGCTCAGGCGGATTTGCCGCAGGGCCTGACAATGAGTTCATATAACTCAACAACTCAGAAGGTTGCTCACAGATCAAATCCGCCAGCAGCTTACCGGTAATCGTTCCTTTCGTTACACCTAGACCATTATGACAGAATGAACCAAATACATTGTCCCTTAGTTTGCCAAAGAATGGAGCATGATTTCTACTAAGACACATAACCCCGCCCCAGGTGTGTTCAAGCTCAACCCCTTGTAAAAACGGAAACCTTCCATCAAAACTATTCTGATGATGAACTCTGACTTTATCTCGCGTACTCTGATTACTCTTTCCGGTTGGATTAAAAGTAAAAGAATTACGAATCAATACTCGCTGATCGGCTGTACGGCGTACCGTTGAACCAAAAGGGTCAGCAGGTATCACACCCCAATAGGGATCGCCACCAAATAGCGACTGTTCGTTCTCATTGAGCTTACGACTCATGCTGGAATAAGTGAATACAGGCAACAACCGCCCCCGTAAAAAACCAAACTCTTTGGCAAAGAAATTATTGGCAAGAATCAGATTTGAAGCCCTTATTGTCCCGCCCTTACTATGCAATTTAATCTTATCAGCATACTCAATAGCATTGATCGATGACTGTTCATACAAAGTTACATTTTCAGGTAAAGAGTCTGCCAAGCCTCGCGCCAGAGCAGCCGGCTGCACCAACACAGAACCTGGTGTATACATCCCTTTAAGATAGTACTCAGTCCCCAGCTTACGTTTCATTGCACCAGCATCCATCAAAGAATACTCTACACCCAATCTATCCAAGCCCTGTCGGTAGGCTTTCAAAACTTTCACGCCACGACCATTAGCCGCCCCCTGAATCTTGCCGCATTCACGCCAGTGACACTCAATACCGTATTCATTGACCAAACGCTTAAGATAACTAATACCTGCCTCGTTCAAAGCCATATCTCTACGCGCCGTCGTCAGATCACCTATATAATCGGAAGCGCCAAGATTATGAGGAAGATCTATAAGAAATCCCGAATTACGCCCGGAAGCTCCTTCTGCCACCTGCTGGGCATCAATAAGAACAATCCTGTCCTGAGGCCTATGTTCAGCCAGCTGTCTGGCGATTCCTAGCCCTGTAAAACCTGCGCCCACAATAACCCAGTCTGCCTGTTCATCCCCATCCAAGCTCTGAGTACTGCGCATGGGTAAGGAATTTAACCAACCACAGCTTTTATCATCTGAAGGTAAATGCTTAATCTGCTGCTTCATACTCATCTCTCATCACTTCAGCAAACTTTATGCTTGGACTTTATGAATTACGTAGTGCTTTTTCATTGGCTCAGTCACTTGCCAACAACCAATAAAGCCGACCGGAATAACAAAGGCATCACCAACAGTAAGCTCTGTACGACTACCATTTTCACTGATAAGGACCATCGCACCTTCCAGCAGATAGCAAAATTCATTGCGATCGCTATAATCCACTTTCCATGTTCCTACATCCGAAGACCATGTTCCGGATAACAAGCATTCGCTACTATCGATAAACTTGTTCCATAACATCTGTTCCGGTGCGCCTTCAACTCGACGTTCACTAGCGACGATAGAAACCAGTGGCTGCTCAGTGCTTGTTTTAAAGTTAATTACTTGTACTTTATTCATTATAGAAACTCCGTGTGCCAGGGAAAGTCCCCGAACACACTCAGAAGACTAGTTACATAGGCAGTTGGTAGGCCGTTTTTACTTTGGTATAGAAATCAACAGCATAGCTACCTTGCTCACGAGGACCAAAGCTGGATGCTTTAGTGCCACCAAAAGGCACGTGATAATCGACGCCGGCTGTTGGCATATTAACCATGACCATCCCCGCAGAGGCATGCCGCTTATAATGCTCAGCATGTTTCAGCGAACTCGTCACGATTCCGGCTGAAAGCCCAAACTGCGTATCTTCCGCTTGTGCAAGTGCCGCTTCATAACAGGTAACTCTAGACAGCGTTACAACAGGGCCAAACACCTCTTCCTGACAGATGCGCATACTGTTATCTACATCACTGAATAGTGCAGGTTGCAGAAAGTACCCAGGAGTTTTCAAGTTCACCAAATCACCGCCGGCAATCAGGCTTGCGCCTTCGTCTTGGCCCAAACGGATATAGCTCAGATCCTGTTCTAACTGCTTACTATCAATGACTGGACCAATCTGTGTCTTTGGATCTAATGCATGCCCTACGCGTAAAGCACGGGTTCGCTCGGCAAATAGTTGTGCAAAATCCTGGTAAATACCTTCAGTGACAATGACTCGAGAACTCGCGGTACAACGTTGACCGGTAGAATAGAAACTTCCCTGAACAGCGATATCGACAGCCAGTTCAAGATTGGCGTCATCCAATACGATAAGTGGGTTCTTACCTCCCATTTCAAGCTGAACCTTTGCCATTCGAGCTGCACACTGTTGCGCAATGCTGGCCCCTGTTCTTGCCGATCCGGTGAAACTAATTGCATCCACGGATCCGTTTTTAATAATCGCATCGCCTACTTCAGAACCAGGACCTATCAGCATGTTAAATACGCCATCGGGCAAGCCCGAACGTGAAATAATCTCCGTTAATGCCCAAGCAGATGAAGGTACTAATTCAGCCGGTTTAAATACCACTGAGTTGCCATAACATAGGGCTGGTGCGATCTTCCATGCTGGAATTGCAATTGGAAAATTCCATGGCGTGATAATACCAATAACACCAACAGGTTCCCGGGTAATATCGACCGTTGCACCCGCTCTTACAGAATCAAGGCGCTGGCCGGGAATACGTAAAGCTTCACCCGCAAAGAACTTAAATAGGTATCCAGCTCGGGTTACTTCACCAACTCCTTCAGTAAGAGTTTTACCCTCTTCACGAGACAGCAACTCTCCTAACTCTTGTTTACGAGATAAAATTTCTGAACCGATAAAATCCAATACGTCGAAGCGCTGCTGTGGATTTGATTGCCCCCAATCAACAGCAGAAGCTTTTGCCGCGCTGATTGCGAGATCCGCTTCTTCACGACCAACTCGAGCAAATTCTTCAATTACATCATTTGTATCTGATGGATTGATATTGCGTAGAACATTGCCACTCTGCCCCTGAAAAACACCATTTATAAAACTTGTTTTCATCATTAATCCTGAACTCCAGCCTAAACCAGGTTGGTTGGCGTCTCATTGAAATAGTTATTGATATTATCGATCGCACGATCCATCAAACCCTGCATTGCCTGTTGGCTACTCCAAGCAGCATGTGGTGTCATTACAAAGTTAGGATACCCAAGTAGTTCCAATAGTGGTTCGCCAGGTCCCAAGGGCTCTTTTTCAACTAAATCCAGTGCAATTCCCGCAATGAGGCCATCCTTAACCACGTCAATGATATCTTTCTCGTTTATCAAGCCCCCCCGGGCGGTATTGACAATCACCGCTCCCGGCTTCATTCGTAGTAGCTCCTCCCGTCGAAACATATTGCGGGTTGAAGCTGTTAATGGGCAGTGCAATGAAATTGCATCACAGGTCTCAAGCAAATCGTCAAAAGTAACCAGGTTTATGTCGGTATCTTTCGACCCAGGATTATAAAAGACAACATCCATACCAAGGCCCGATACAATTTTCTCCAAGGCCCGGCCAATCTCACCTGAACCAACAATACCCAGACGGCTGCCTTTCAGGTCTTTGATGGGGTAGTTCAAAAACACATTGGTTTGCCAGTCATCGCCATACCACTGATCCGTTTTTAGCAAATCATTATATGAGCTGATCTGACGACGTAGCGTTAGCAGTAGCCCAAGTGCATGTTCAGCCACCGTGTGTGGAGAGTATGCCGGTACATTACAGACGGCTATCCCGTTTGCTCTGCAATATTCAATATCAACATGATCAGTGCCAGTCATCGCCACACTGATCAATTTAAGATCAGGTAACTGAGCTAATTCAGCAGCCTTCAACGGT
>JAGPUU010000141.1 GCA_018067325.1 Amphritea sp. | reverse complement strand
CAGGGTGTGATTAATGACATTTTGGTATGGTTTGGACTGGTAGCAGATGATAACCGCCTAAGCATGATCTACAACGCCACCGGCACAGTCATCACTATGACCCATATTTTGCTGCCATTTATGATTCTGCCCCTGTACTCAGTAATGAAGACAATTCCACCCAGTTACATGCGTGCGGCTCGTTCATTAGGTGCGACACCGTTCACCGCTTTTTTCCGGGTTTACCTACCTCAATCAGTACCTGGCATTTCCGCTGGTGCAATTTTGGTCTTCATACTGGCAATCGGATATTACATCACTCCAGCGTTGGTTGGTGGCCAGTCAGGTCAGTTTATCGGCAACATGATTGCCTATCACATGCAGGGTTCACTTAACTGGGGCCTCGCTGCTGCACTCGGCGTAATGCTATTAGTACTTGTAATGGGTATATATGCCCTTTATAGCCGTCTTGTAGGCAATAACAATCAGATGACTTTGAGGTAACACCATGGCACTTCCATCCTATGCAGGGCCCTTGGAAACATTCTGGTACTACGCGTTTCGTGCCTTTTGCGGACTAGTATTTATTTTTCTAATTTCGCCGCTGCTTATTATTATTCCGCTATCGTTCAATATTGAGCCCTATTTCAGTTTTACAGAGGGAATGTTGGCATTTGACCCTGAAGCCTATTCAATGCGCTGGTATCAAGAGTTTTTTGGCAGCGAACGTTGGATGAATGCGATCCAGAACACCTTTATTGTCGCTGTTTGTTCAACCATTCTATCGATGATTCTGGGTACTCTAGCAGCCCTCGGACTGAGTCGCTCAGAGCTGCCATATAAAGGTCTGATCATGGGGTTATTGATATCTCCAATGATTGTGCCCTTAATCATATCAGCAGCAGGGATGTTCTTTTTCTATTCATCGATAGGGGTCTCACAGAGCTATTTAGGTTTGATTCTGGCGCACACAGCCTTAGGGACGCCCTTTGTGGTAATTACCGTTACAGCGACGCTGAGCGGCTTTGATCACAACTTGGTTAGAGCCGCTACCAGCTTAGGTGCAACACCAACCTATGCCTTCTTTAAAATTACTGTGCCGCTGATTATGACCGGTGTTATTTCCGGAGGATTGTTTGCTTTGATGACATCGGTTGATGAAGTGGTTGTAGCACTGTTCATTGCCGGTGCAGAACAGAGAACAGTACCGATGCAGATGTGGGCAGGTATCCGCGAGCAGATTAGTCCGACAATTCTGGCTGTGGCAACAATGCTGGTATGTATGTCAATATTACTGCTCACCACGGTGGAATATCTGCGCCGCAGATCTGAAACTATCCGGGGTGTCACTCCGCAATAATATAAGTATGAATCGCCGGGCGCTCCCGCTCCCGGCGAACACCTCAACTTAGCTAGCCTCTAATCCCTTCCCTAAGCTTCAGTCGGGCCAAAACTGCTCAGCACATCTACTCAGGTGGTATTACATCACCGCCACAGACTTAATTTGTGCCCAGACATTTTGTCCAACCTGCAGATCTAACTGAGATATTGACTTACGACTCAATCGGGCAACAATATATTGCATCCCCTCAGAATCGCTGATTTCCAACCTAACCAATGCAATGGAATTTCTGGCATCATCTTTTATCTCTACTATCTGTGCTTGCAGGCAGTTAAGAATACTACTATCAACCAAGGGTTTAAGCGCCACACTGACATCCCGCGCCAACACCCTTACCCTGACCTGATCACCGAGTTCAAGCCCGGTATCCCTACACCAGATGGACTCGCCAGTTACCGCTACTCTGACCAACCCCCACTGCAGGTCTGCTTCAGCAACTACACCATTAAGTACAGAACCAGCAACTTCATCATGTTGAATCGGCAGATCAAGTCGGGTAAATATCGCATTCACCTCCCCTGCGGCGACCGTTTTACCGGTTTCCATGACAACAACATAGTCCGCCAGTCGAGACACCTCTTCGTGGGAGTGAGTAACATAGATAATGGGGATGGTCAGTTCACGGTGCAGCCGTTCAAGATAGTGAATAATTTCTGCTTTATTATGGCTATCCAAAGCTGACAGCGGCTCATCCATCAAAAGCAGACGAGGATTAGTTAACAGCGCCCGGGCAATCGCGATACGCTGGCGTTCTCCCCCAGAAAGCCTCACCACTGAACGCTCCAACAGTGGGCCGATTGACAACAACTCGACCAACCGATCAAAGGAGATATAGCCATTAATATTCTGGGACGTTTTTACCCGTTTCTGACCAAACAACAGATTAGCCCGTACACTCAGGTGGGGAAACAGTGACGCTTCCTGAAACACATAGCCTACCGGACGCTTATACACCGGCAAAAAATACGTATCGCTCTGCCAGGTTTCTCCATTGATATCAAACTGTCCCTCCAGGCGATTGAGCCCGGCAAGGCAACGCAGTAGAGTCGTTTTACCACAACCTGAAGGCCCAAAAAGTACCGAAATACCGCTCTCTGGCAAGTCAAACTCAGCATCCAGTTCAAATTGACCTAAGCTACCCTTAAATCTGCAATAGAGACTCATGCCAATCTTTTCCTCAGCCTTTTCTCTGACAGGTTCATAATCAGAATCACCAGAAACGAGAACACCAGCATCATTAGAGACAGCAAGTGAGCCATTCCCCAGTTCATAGTCTCCACATAGTCATAAATGGCGATAGAGAGTACCTGGGTTTCACCGGGGATATTTCCACCAATCATCAGAACTACGCCAAACTCACCGACAGTATGTGCAAAACCAAGCACTGTTCCAGTAAGAATACCTGAACTGGCCAGCGGAATCGCAACGCTGAAAAAGGCATTTAATGGTGATGCCCGGAGTGTCGCGGCAACTTCCATAGGTCGCTCCCCCATTGCATCAAATGCATTGCGAATTGGCTGGACAACAAACGGCATAGAATACACCACCGAGCCGACCACCAGTCCGGCGAAGGTAAAAGGCAAACGGAAACCGATCAGAGACTCAATCATCTGGCCTGGCGCACTGGTAGGACTGAGTAAAATAAGCAGATAAAAACCTAAAACGGTAGGCGGTAATACTAATGGCAACGCTACCAGCGTCGCGACCACTTCACTCCACCAAGAGTTGGATCTGGATAACCACCATGCCAAAGGAATTCCCATCAGCAACAGAACGACTGTAGTGACGGTTGCCAGCTTCAGAGTTAGGAGAATCGCATCAAGCATAAACGTGGCTCCTAAACTGTGCTGTTACAAAACTGTGCTGTTCCATTACATTCCATACCCATGCCTTAGAATGATTGCCTGAGCTTGGGGACTGCGAAGAAAGTGTAAAAACTGTTTCGCATCCGGATTCTCAGACCCTCTCTCCAATAGAACCGCATCCTGCTTTAAAGGCTGATAATATTCCTGGGGCACCAGCCAATATGAAAGATGTGGGTTAGCAATCATCTGAGAAAGGGAGACAAAACCCAACTTAACATTTCCTGTTTCAATAAACTGATAAGTCTGGGCGATATTCTCACCGTAGACCCGCTTGTTTTGAAGAGGCTCTGATACTTCTAGCTTCACTAACGCCTGCTGCGCTGCTACCCCATAGGGAGCCGTCTTAGGATTAGCCATCGCCACATCACTGCTACGCAGTAACGATTGCAGTTGCTCAACGGTCAGACCTGCCAGCGGAACCGTCTTACTGTACAAAGCTATCTTACCGATAGCATAGGTAAACTGAGTCCCTTTAATCGCATTTCCGGTCTCGACCAGCTTCGCGGGCCGGTCTGCATCGGCAGACATGAAAATATCGAATGGCGCCCCATAGCTGATCTGCGCATAGAGCTTACCGGTCGAACCAAAGCTTAGAGAAACTTTAGTATCCTGCTGAGATTCAAATAGCTGAGCGAGTTCTTTAGCCGCTGCGGTAAAATTTGATGAAACCGCAACTTTAACACCCAAGGCATAAGACCCGCTGCTCCACAGAAGTAGCAACAGGTAGATCATCTGAACTCTCATATATCTAATTTTCAAAGCAACCATTCTCAAATTAACCGCTAGAATAACATCTAGCATAATTACTCCCCGGTTTAGGTGAAAGCCTTTTAAAGAACAAAATCACTTAAACACCTACAATCTAACCCCTTAAAATCAAACCTTTACAACGATACGTATTAATACCTAACTACTTTTCGTTTAAACAACACAGAGTTCAATCGTAAAAAGATATCCCGCAATCCAAGATA
>JAGPUU010000137.1 GCA_018067325.1 Amphritea sp. | reverse complement strand
TCTCTGCACCTGAAATCAAAAGGTGTTGCGAAAGTTGCTCTGACAGCTCCAGGTAAAGGCATTAAGAATATCGTAATGGGCGTTAACCATGCCGATATTTCTGATGATGATAAGATCCTGTCTGCTGCGTCTTGTACGACTAACGCTATCTCTCCAGTACTGAAAGCATTGGATGCTAAATACGGTGTTACCAACGGTCACGTTGAAACGGTTCATGCTTACACTAACGACCAGAACCTGATTGATAACTATCATAAGGGTGATCGTCGCGGACGTGCTGCAGGTCTGAACATGGTGATCACGGAAACAGGTGCTGCTAAGGCTGTTTCTAAAGCACTGCCTCAGCTGGAAGGTAAGCTGACCGGCAATGCGATCCGTGTGCCTACGCCAAACGTGTCTATGGCGATTCTGAATCTGAATTTGGATAACCCTACCGATAAAGAAGAGTTGAACGCATACCTGCGTGATCAGGCGCTTCACTCTCCGCTGCAAAAGCAGATCGACTTTAGTAATTCACCTGAAGCGGTTTCTTCTGACTTTGTTGGTTCACGCGCTGCCGGTGTTGTTGATGCGCTTGCGACCATTGCCGAAGACAATCGTTGCGTGCTTTATGTTTGGTACGATAATGAGTTCGGTTATAGCTGTCAGGTTATCCGTTTGGCTCAGCGTATGGCTCAGTGCACTCTGCCTGCATTCCCTAAAGCGAAGTATTAATTCGACTTTAGGTTAAGGCGAAGCCGCCCTAAGGGGCGGTTTTTTATTGGTTTTTTTGTTATATTACTTATTGGTATAAGCTTAGACCTCAAAGTTCTTATTAAGGTTGGTTAATAACGGCCTAAAAGTTACCTTTGCTGTCCACTCCGGTGGAAAAATTAGCTCCCGATCTTTATACTTAACCGGTTTTTGGGTTGGGGTAGTCCTGTCCGTTTGTAGGGTATTTTGCTTTGATTTGTGACATCAGGGGACAATGTTGCAGAGTCTGGAGCATCGCGCTTTGCGGGGTAGGGCCCTAAAAAAATTATAATAGTGATTGGGTGAGGCGGATGATCAAGATCAAACAGGGTCTGGATCTACCTATTACGGGCGTACCAGAGCAGACTGTATCGGCAGCTGTTGAGGTTAAGTCTGTTGCCGTGATCGGCTTCGATTATGCAGGCATGAAGCCAACGATGCGGGTCAAGGTGGGAGATCGAGTAAAACTCGGTCAAGTGATCTTTTCCGATAAGAGAACTGAAGGTGTAGATTTCACAGCACCTGCTGCGGGGGTAATCAAAGAGATTAACCGTGGCGAACGTCGCGTTCTGCAATCTGTTGTTATCGAGATTGATGGTGATGAAGCGGAACAATTTACGAAGTACGAAGCATCTAAGTTGTCTTCACTGACAGCTGAACAAGTTCAGGAGAATCTGGTTAAATCTGGTGCCTGGGCTGCTCTACGTACTCGTCCTTTCAGCGCAATTCCACAGCCGGGCAGTACGCCTGCGTCAATCTTTGTGACAGCGATAGATACTAACCCTCTGGCAGCGAATCCTGAAGTGGTTGTTGCTGAACAGAGTGAAGCATTCGTTAATGGTCTGACACTTTTGACTCGTCTGACTGAAGGCAAGGTTTTCCTGTGTAAAGCTGAAGGTGCAACTATTCCGTCAACTGATGGAGTGACCGTCGAAGAGTTTGCTGGTAAACACCCAGCAGGTAACGCTGGTACGCACATCCACTTCCTGGATGCCGTATCTGCTACTAAGACAGTCTGGACTATTGGTTATCAGGATGTGATCGCATTCGGTCAATTGTTTACTACAGGCGAACTATATACTGATCGCGTAGTTGCGGTTGGCGGACCTATGGTGACTAAACCTACTTTATTACGTACCCGTTTGGGCGCTAATCTGACTGAATTGCTTGATGGTCAGACTACCGGTTCAAATAACCGTGTAATCAGTGGTTCTGTATGGAATGGTCGTAGCGCAGAGGGCCCACTGGGTTACCTGGGACGTTACGCTAACCAAGTCTCTGTATTGGAAGAGGGTAATCAGCGAGAACTGATGGGCTGGCTTGTGCCAGGTACCAACAAGTTTTCTGTGCTGAATGTCTTCGCTTCTTTTCTGAATTCGTCTAAAAAGTTTGACTTTACTACGACGACCAACGGTTCTGAACGGGCTATGGTTCCGGTGGGTCAGTTTGAAGAACTGATGCCAATGGATATTCTTCCTACGCAACTGCTGCGTGCTCTGGTAACTGGCGATATCGTTCATGCGATGGAACTAGGTTGTCTTGAGTTGGACGAAGAAGACCTCGCGCTGTGCACATTTGCTTGCCCTGGCAAGTATGAGTACGGCCCAATCCTTCGCGACAATCTGGCGCGTATCGAGAAAGAGGCCTGATCATGAGCTTAAGAAATATTCTTGATAAAATGGAGCCGCATTTCCATAAAGGCGGTAGGTATGAAAACTGGTATGCACTGTATGAAGCAGCAGATACTATTTTCTACACTCCGGGTCATGTGACTAAGACAGCTGCACACGTACGTGACGCAGTTGACCTTAAGCGAATGATGATCCTGGTTTGGGCCTGTACTTTTCCGGCTGTTTTCTTTGGTTTGTACAACGTGGGTCTGCAGGCAAACACTGCAATGGCAGCGTTGGGCTTAACTGAGCCAACAACCTGGCAGGGTGGTCTTGCCTCAGTATTTACCGGTTTTAATCCGGATAGTCTGTGGGATAACATCATTCACGGAGCGATGTATTGGCTTCCTATCTACATGACTACCTTTTTAGTCGGTGGTTTCTGGGAAGTGCTGTTCGCGATGAAGCGTGGCCACGAAATAAACGAAGGTTTCTTCGTTACTTCTATACTGTTTGCTCTGATCTTGCCGCCATCAATTCCATTGTGGCAGGTTGCTCTGGGCATCAGCTTCGGCATCGTTATCGGTAAAGAAGTTTTCGGTGGAACGGGTAAAAACTTCCTTAACCCAGCGCTGACCGGACGTGCATTCTTGTTCTTCGCATATCCTGCGCAGATGTCAGGTGATGCAATCTGGACTGCGGTTGACGGTTTCTCTGGAGCTACGCCATTAAGTCTGGCTGCGGCTGGCGGTGTTGATGCTATTCTTGCTCAGAATATAACCTGGTTTGATGCCTTTATCGGTACCATTCAGGGTTCTGTTGGTGAGGTGTCTACCTTTGCAATTGCATTGGGTGGTGCGGTACTACTGATCGCTAAAGTGGCTGCATGGCGGATTGTTGCTGGTGTGTTCCTGGGTATGACCGTCATGGCTACCTTGTTTAACATCATGGGATCCGATACCAACGCAATGTTTGCTCTGCCTTTCTACTGGCATATGGTGTTGGGTGGTTTCGCCTTCGGTATGTTCTTTATGGCAACCGATCCGATTTCGGCCTCAATGACAAATACTGGTAAGTGGGTCTTCGGAGCACTGATCGGTGTGATGGTAGTTCTTATTCGGGTAGTTAACCCTG
>JAGPUU010000131.1 GCA_018067325.1 Amphritea sp. | reverse complement strand
CTGAGGTCATACATGTGCAAAGCAAGCAGCTGGTCCATCAAATTGATGCGGTAGGTAACCTTAGCGCAAACGAATCAATCATTCTCCGACCAGAGCAGAGCGGCACCGTTGAGAAAGTACTCTTCACAGAGGGTGCTACGGTTAAAGCTGGCGATAAGCTATTAGTACTCGAGTCTTCACTTTACGAAGCCCAGCTGCGGGAAAGCAAAGCACGTGTCAATCTAAGCCGTATCGCGTATAACCGGGCTGCCAGTCTGGTAAAGAAAAAAGTTGGCTCTCAACAAAATCTCGATTCATCTCTTGCTCAGCTTCAGGTCGATCAGGCACAGCAGGCCGTAGCACAAACCCAGCTAAACAAGATGACCATCAACGCTCCTTTTGATGGCATCATTGGTCTGCGTCAATTCAGCCCTGGGGATTACGTCAATATTGGCCAGGACCTGGTTGAACTGACAGATATCAACACTATGAAAGTTGATTTTAGAGTGCCAGAAAATCAACTTTCAAATATTCGGACTGGCCAGCAGATAAACGTACTGATTGACGCCCTGCCCGGTGAAAGCTTTAGCGGCACAATCTATGCAATCTCTCCCAGTGTTGATGCGCGCAGCCACAACATCGCTATTCGAGCAAAAATTGACAATCGCGACAACCTGCTCCGCCCTGGATTATTTGCCAGAATACAAATAGTTACCGGCACCAACGATAGCGCGATCATGATCCCTGAAGAAGCAATTATTCCCCAAAACAACGACTTCTTTGTGATGACTGTTAAAGAGGGAAAAGTGGGCATGTCTCCGGTTCAACTGGGTATTCGCCAAGACGGAGAAGTTCATATTTTGTCGGGGCTTAGTAAAGATGAAGTCATCATTACCGCAGGGCAGATAAAGCTTTTCCCAGGAATGCCTGTCACCTCTATTTTTGTTGACGGCACTGCTCCAGCTCCAGAACAACCTGCAACTGAACAACCAGGAGCCTGAGGATGATACTTTCAGAAATCAGTATCAAACGTCCAGTTCTGGCTATAGTCATGAGCCTACTGATCTTACTGATAGGCGCCGTTTCCTTTGATCGCCTGACCGTCAGAGAATATCCAAAAATTGATGTGCCGGTGGTAACCGTTGAAACCAACTACCCCGGAGCCAGTGCATCAATTATTGAAACTCAGGTTACCCAGATTATTGAGGACTCTCTGTCGGGCATCGAAGGGATCGACTTTATCAGTTCAGTCAGTCGTTCTGAGAAAAGTCAGATCACTGTAACCTTCAAACTGAGCCGTGATCCCGATAATGCCGCCAGCGATGTGCGCGACCGTGTTGGCCGGGTACGTGGCGCTCTGCCCGATGATGTAGAAGAACCGATTACAGCTAAAACTGAAGCCGATGCACAACCTGTTTTCTGGTTGGCACTCTCTTCGGATAAGCACAGTATGATGGAGATCTCTGAAATTGCAGACAAGATGGTTAAAGACCCTCTTCAAACAATAGAAGGCGTCGCAAATGTGATGCTGTTCGGTGATCGTCGTTTCGCTATGCGCATCTGGCTGGACCCAGCCCGAATGGCCGCCTTTCAGGTGATACCCCAGGATATCGAGTCAGCTCTAAGCAATCAGAATGTTGAGATTCCCGCTGGGCGTATTGAGAGTAATCAACGCGAATTCAGTGTCCTTTCAAAGACAGATCTGAACAGTATTGAACAGTTCGAAAACATCATTATTCGTAATGAAAACAGCTATCCGGTGCGAATTAAAGACGTCGCACGGGTAGAAATCGCACCTGAAGATGAGCGGCGTAAATCCCGTTATAAAGGCGAATCAGCTGTTGCACTGGGTGTTGTAAAACAGTCAACCGCCAACCCACTCGATGTATCCAGTGGTATTCAGGAACGCCTGCCGCAAATCAAAGCAGCATTGCCTGAAGGAGTTAGTGTTGAAATAGCCTATGACTCTTCAGTGTTTATCGCTGAATCCATTAAGTCAGTATTCCAAACGATTCTTGAAGCCAGTCTATTGGTTATCGCCGTCATATTTTTCTTTCTGAGAAACCTGCGGGCAACTCTGATTCCGGTGGTGACAATACCGCTTTCCCTTATCGGTGGTTTTTCCCTAATGCTGATAATGGGCTTTAGTATCAACACTCTGACTCTTCTGGCGATGGTATTGGCTATCGGCCTGGTGGTCGACGACGCCATTGTGATGCTAGAGAACATCTACCGTCATGTGGAAGCAGGATTATCGCCGATACAAGCCGCATTCAAAGGTAGTAAGGAGATCGGCTTTGCCGTCGTAGCCACCACCCTGACGCTGGTTGCAGTATTTGCCCCAGTTGCCTTTACCCCTGGACGTACCGGTAAGCTATTCACTGAATTTGCCCTGACTCTGGCTGGCGGAGTGTTGGTTTCCGGCTTTATTGCACTGTCTCTTTCACCCATGATGTGTTCTCGACTGCTGCATCATGAGAAGCGGCACAATGCTATTTTCAACCTGATTGAAGGCTGGCTAAACAGTTTAACTAACGGCTATCAGTCTCTGTTGAAAAAAGTGCTCAAATCTCGCCTGCTAGCGGTATTTATGATGGCTGTCAGCCTTGGTGGTGCAGGTCTGCTGTATAGCCAGCTACCACAAGAACTTGCTCCTGTAGAAGACAGGGGAACAATACTCGCCATGTCAGTGGCTCCCGATGGCGCTTCAGTCGACTATGTTGATCGCTATGCGAAACAGGGCGAAGCAATGATGGCTCAGCAACCTGCTGGCAACTTCTATTTCACCATTGTTGGCTTTCCAACCGAAACCAACTCGATGACATTCCTGGGACTCAAACCATGGGATGAACGGACAGAGAAACAACAAGATATTGTTGCTCAACTGACGCCACAGCTCTTTGGCGGCGTCACCGGCACAATGTCATTTGCCATGAACCCACCCTCCCTGGGACAAAGCTTTATCTCCCGCCCGGTGGAATTCATCATCAAATCGAATACCGACTTTGATGAATTGAAGTCGATCTCTGATGAGCTGATGGCCCGAATTATAAAGAACCCAGGCTTTGTTCAGCCTGATATAGATTTGAAGCTGAACAAACCGGAACTGACCATCGATATCAACCGTGATATAGCGTCCGAAATGGGGCTGAATATCAATAGTGTTGGCCGTAGTATTGAAACCTATATGGCAAGTAGAAACGTGACTCGCTTTAAGAAAGATGGCGAACAGTACAACGTTATCCTTCAGGTTGAACCCAGTCAGCGACGTAACCCCGCTGATCTGAGTAATCTCTACCTGCGTACCGAAGACAATAACATGGTACAGCTGAGCTCTGTGGTCGATATCAACGAGAGCGTTGCACCCAAAGAGCTTAACCACTTCGATAAGATGAAATCGGTTAAATTCCAGGCTATTCTGGCACCGGGATACAGCGTCGGAGAAGCACTGGATTTCATCGAAGAACAGATGGCCGAGATCAGTCCGGAAACCCTATATGACTTCGGTGGGCAGTCTCGTGAGTTCAAAAAGACCGGTAGTAGCCTGATGGTAACCGCACTTTTAGCTCTGGTATTTACCTTCTTGGTATTGGCCGCTCAGTTTGAAAGTTTCCGTAATCCATTGATTATTATGTTATCGGTACCACCAGCATTATTTGGCGGCCTTTTTGCTCTGTATTTCACTGGTGGCAGCCTGAGTATATACAGTCAGATCGGTCTGATTACTCTGATAGGTCTGGTCACTAAGCACGGCATTCTGATAGTAGAATTTGCCAACCAGCTTCAGGACCGGGGCTACGAATTGCAGGATGCTATTATTGAAGCGGCAACTCTGCGATTACGCCCAATTCTGATGACCACTGGTGCGATGGTATTAGGTACAATACCCTTGGCGATTGCCGTTGGTGCAGGGGCCGAGAGCCGTCAGCAGATTGGCTGGGTGATTGTAGGTGGTTTGACCTTCGGTACCCTGTTAACCTTATTTATAGTACCCACAGTTTATAGTTACCTTGGACGGCGCCTGTTCAAACAGATAGAGCCGGACACTCAACTTATGGAACAAGGATCTGAGCAGTGAAAGCAACTAAACAAACCCTGCTAGCCGCAGCGATTAGCTGTGCTCTCATAGCCCCCCACGTCAGCGCCGCCACACTGGCAGATATCTACCAGCAGGCGCTGGCTCAGGACCCGCAACTAAAGGCAGCGGAAGCTGCCTCTTTAGCTGGCGCAGAAGCCCTGCCTCAGAGCCGTGCTGGGTTATTACCCAGCGTTTCCCTCAGCGGAAACACTACGTGGATTGAGGCTGAAACAGCTGATTTCAACAATCACGGCTACACTGTAAGCCTGAGCCAGCCACTGTTTTCTGCTGCTGCCTGGTTCAATTATAAGCAGGGTATATCTCTGTCTGAGGCCGCTGAATTACAGTTTGATCAGGCCCAGCAAAATATTATTCTGCGGGTTGTTAACAGCTATCTGAGCGTACTACGAGCGCAGACCACTCTTGAAACTTCGCTAGCTCAGGAACGTGCGATAAAGCGTCGCCTCGAACAGGTTAATGCACAATTTGAAGTGGGTCTGATCGCAATTACTGATGTTCAGGAAGCTCAGGCGTCTTATGACAACGCTAAGGTCTCCAGAATTCTCGCAGAAGGAGACCTGGACAACAGTTTTCAGGCGCTTGAGCGTCTAACCGGGCAACCAGTGAGTGATATCGATCCACTGGCAAAAGACTATCCGGTTGAGAATATCTCCCCTATCGCATCTAAAGCCTGGATAGAGAAAGCTCAGGGTGGGAATCTGTCACTGAAAGTAGCGCAAGCCAACACTGAAGCAGCTCGTAGACAAGCTCAAGCAGCCTCCAGTGGTCACTTGCCAACCCTTTCACTTACAGCAAGTCATGATCGAGATAAAGGTACTACGGTTAGTAATGACTGGGCGGAAACCAATCAAATTGGGCTAACACTCTCCATGCCGATATTTTCTGGCGGAGCAACCAGCTCTACCAGTCGTCAGGCTGAATACGGCTTGACCCAAGCTCGTTTTAATCAGGATGATACTCTCAGAGGCGTAATTCAGGAGACCCGCAACCTGTTGCGTAACCTGCAAACGAATGTCCTGAGTGTAGCTGCCCGCCAGCAAAGCATTCTCTCTAGCGAAACAGCCCTTAAGGCAACGGAAGAGGGATTCAATGTCGGCACCCGAAATGTGGTTGACGTTTTACAGGCTGAGCAACAGCTTTATAGCTCTCAACGGGACTATGCTAACGCCCGGTATGACTACATTCAGAACCTGTTCAACTTTAAGCAACAGATTGGCACGCTAAATCCAGATGATATTATAGGTCTGGATCAATGGTTAACCGCTAAGTAACCCTGGCAAAAAAAAAGGCTGATGCGCAATGCATCAGCCTTTTTATAATCAGTGTCTACAGACCAATAACTACCTATTCAAAACCAGCGCGATCAAATAGCTAATCTTTAACAACAATTTCACTCAACCCGTGCTTTTCAGCAAACTGGTAAAGTTTGCCCGTTTTCTTCATAGCATTCAAAAAGTCATCCACTTCTTTCAGCCACGCCAGCTCCCCTTTTGGTACAGCATAGGCATAGCCTGTCTTTGCAAAAGGCTGTTCAGGGGAAAGTAGTACTGCCCATTCCGTGAGAGTGACCATTCTCTTACCGTAGGGGAAATCAGTCATGAATACGTCGGCTCTACCACTCATCACTTCCTGTTCACGAGCCTTGAAGCTATCAACGACTGATATCTCAGC
This sequence comes from Amphritea sp., assembly GCA_018067325.1. Lineage (GTDB taxonomy): Bacteria > Pseudomonadota > Gammaproteobacteria > Pseudomonadales > Balneatricaceae > Amphritea. The sequence goes on along the minus strand of JAGPUU010000131.1, from coordinate 246 downwards.
TTTTTTGAATTTCTTTTTTACCACCGGCTCCATATAGGTGCCCTTCTGAACAACAGCAATAACACCCTCCTGATCTATCTCATCCCAGCTATTTATCCCGCTGTTGTCTTTAGTACCCACCGCGTAAATGCCGCTAGCCAGATAAGGCTGTGAAAACTCCATATGGGGTTTACGACTATCCCTGATACCCACACCGTGCATAGCGATATCACAGGTATTGCTTTTGAGGTTGCTCGCCAGCTTTGA
>JAGPUU010000098.1 GCA_018067325.1 Amphritea sp. | reverse complement strand
TGGCGCTTGAACGAATGCGCCATTGTGGAATTCATATTGTAACCAAAGAGATGGTTGGGTATGAGTGGATGCAGACATCAGGCACTCCTCAATTTAAAGAATTCAATATCAACTACGCGCGCTGATATTGCAGCACTAATTTAATACTGGCCCACCAACTAAGCCACCTTTTAACAGGGTGGCTTTTTTGTATCTGTAACATTCACTGAAACGCTAAAGTTTTATCCGCTCAGACAGATCAGCGGCTGCCTCTTGAATAATATCAACCAGACTGACCGCTGCTTTTGAGAGCGGATAACGTTTGCGGGTTAGAATTCCTACCGGGCGAGACATAACCGGCGTATCAAGCTCACGGCATATAGCGCCTAACTCCCGCATCTGCTGAATACAGAGTGAAGGTACGGCACTCACCCCCAACTCGGTGGCCACCATTCGGCCTATAGTCGCCAGTTGATGCGTTTCAAATTCAGGTGATACCTGCAACCCCAACTGACGTAACTTAGCTTCGATCAGCAAGCGGATACTGGAGGGGCGTTGCAGTGCGATGAAATCATTGTCTAACAATGCCTGCCAGGCAACCGTTTCTTGCTGGGCTAATGGGTGATCAGGATAGATAACCGCAACAAATCGGTCATCAAATAAAGGGGTAAAACTCAGATCATCAAACCGGCCCGGATCGAAGGTTATACCCACTTCAACCTGACCATTTCGCACCATATCTACGACGTCCTCAGCGATAACATCATTCACTGTCATGCTGACATTAGGATAAAGCGAGCGATAATCACTGATAATACTAGGCAGTAAACTGCTGGCGAATGACGGCATCGCCGCGAGTACTACCCGCCCACGATTAAGTGCAAAACGCTGCGTCAGATCATCCAATGCTGCATCATAATCATGGATAATTTTTTGTGCGACAGGATAGAACTCTTCACCCTCAGGAGTTAGTGCAATCGCTCGGGTAGTTCGGCTGAATAACGCGCCACCCGCCTCTTCTTCAAGGTTTTTAATGGTAATACTCAGCGCTGGCTGAGACAGATGTACCTGAGCACAAGCTTCAGTAAAACTCTGTGTTCGGGCAACCGCGACAAAAGCTCGCAACTGCTTCAGGGTAATATTGGCCATTTCGCGTTATCCAACTAATCATATCCAACCTATATATAAACAAAATTTATAAATAGTTTAAATCATTAAATTTGCTAAATAATACAACCTATAAGAAACTTAACCTATTCGCGAAACAGGTATCCGGTGTTCCGGGAACGGAATAGTCCCAGCCGGATACCATTTTTCAAAGTGCCTAAAAAGTGCGGATCTAAGATAACAAAAACCAAATGCGGAGTTACACCGATGTCAGGTTTCAATAAAGTTGTAAACAGCTATGAAGAAGCGATGGAGGGCCTTGAAGATGGCATGACAGTCATCGCCGGGGGTTTTGGCCTTTGTGGTATCCCAGAAAACTTGATCGCACAGATCAAGACAATGAAAACCAAGGACCTTACCGTTGTCTCTAATAACTGCGGTGTCGATGGCTTTGGTCTGGGCATCCTTCTCGAAGATCGTCAGGTCAAAAAGATGATCTCCTCCTATGTCGGTGAAAACGCGCTGTTTGAAAAACAGTTGTTAGCAGGTGAACTAGAGGTTGAACTAACACCTCAGGGCACACTGGCTGAGAAAATGCGTGCGGGTGGCGCAGGTATTCCAGCATTTTATACCGCTACCGGTTACGGCACTCCCGTCGGTGATGGTAAAGAAGTTCGCGAGTTCAATGACCGTAAATACATTATGGAAGAGTCCATTACCGGAGACTTTGCCATTGTAAAAGGCTGGAAAGCTGATACTTACGGCAATGTGGTTTACCGCGACACAGCTCAAAACTTCAACCCGATGGCAGCGACAGCTGGCAAGATCACTGTGGTAGAAGTTGAAGAAATTGTCGAGCCGGGTGAACTGAACCCAACCGAAATTCACACACCTGGCATCTACGTCAATCGTGTAATTAAAGGTACTTTCGAAAAGCGTATTGAGCAGCGCACTGTGCGTCAGGGCTGATACGACACTCCGGTAAACATATTTAATTTCGGATAGCAGCTAAGTTCTGCGCTATCAGGAAGAAGAGGAAAGACAATGGCACTCTCACGTGAACAGATAGCACAGCGTATTGCCCGCGAACTACAAGACGGCTTTTACGTTAACCTGGGTATTGGTATCCCAACGTTGGTGGCTAACTATATTCCGGATGGAATAGAAGTAATGCTGCAATCAGAGAACGGCTTGCTAGGAATGGGGCCCTTCCCTACCGAAGATGAAATCGATGCAGATATGATCAACGCGGGTAAGCAAACCGTTACTGCAGCGACTGGCGCATCTATATTTTCATCTGCTGAGTCTTTTGCGATGATTCGTGGCGGCCATGTAGACCTAACAGTGCTAGGCGCATTTGAAGTTGATGTTAACGGCAACATCGCTTCCTGGATGATTCCCGGCAAACTGATCAAAGGGATGGGTGGCGCGATGGACCTGGTAGCCGGTGCTGACAACATCATCGTCACCATGACCCATGCATCAAAGCACGGCGAATCTAAACTGCTGAATGAGTGCTCCCTGCCCCTAACAGGTTCTGGCTGCATCAAAAAGGTACTAACCGACCTTGCCTATATGGAAATAAAAGATGGTGCTTTTCACCTGAAAGAACGCGCTCCAGGCGTTTCTGTAGAAGAGATCATCGCTAAGACTGAAGGCAAGTTGGTTGTTCCTGACGAAGTGCCAGAGATGACGTTTTCTTAAAGGCAGTCGCTAGTTGTTAACGGCTAGAGAGAGCTTTTCCGATAGTGAGCAATAAGCTATCGAGTCAATAACAACTGGTTGATACAAAAAAGGCTGATGCTTGATGCATCAGCCTTTTTTATTTGATAGTTCTAGAAGTACTCAGAAAGCACGGTAACTTATTCCGCTGGCGAAAGCTGATAAAACTCCCTATTCATATACGCTGCCACATCGGCTACATCTTCCGGAAACCAACCCACATCAAGGTTGGTATTACAGCCTTCAACCATCGCCTCAAGCTTGGCATAGGTTGTTACCTTACTATCACTTCGGGTAAAAAAGTCTGTGTCATGGCAGGTTTCGCAGTCAATATCAGTACGATGCTCTCCCTGATAGGTACGCTCGATTTGCACTTCATCGTACAGCTCTTTACCAGTATCAGGATCAGCAGCCAATACCGGCCCGCAGGTTAAACAGATTGCTGTCGCAGCAAGTAATATTTTTTTCATAGAGTCCTCCATAGACTTTATTGTTATTTTTAGGGAGGCGCTATCAATCAACTTTGCTGTACTTTTATTAACTCAGTACAGCGCTCCCTATCAATTCAGTACAGCGATATGGTTTACAAATACTTGTGGGTCTATTACCCCGATCAAAGTCATGTTGGGTTGCAACACACCCGCCCGATCGTAAAAGATCAGCGCTGGTGGACCGATGACACTGTAAAGCCGATTTAACTCTTTTGCCGCCTCATCATTAGCTGTCACATCTACCTTAATTCGTGAAAATCCACTCAGCCCTGCCTGCACTCCGCTATCGGCAAAAGTGACATAATCCAATTCAACGCAGGAAATACACCAATCAGCGTAGAAATCCAGCATCACGGGCTGTTGTTTAGACTTTGCTTCGTCGAGCAATTGATCGAGTTGTTGCTTACTGGTAACTCTGACAAAACTCATTTCTGAAGAGGCCTGAAGCTGGCCGCCACCCGCAAAGCCTTTCAACGGCTGTAACAAGCTTTTTCCACCCGTCAAACCACCAATAAACAGAATACATCCATAAAGCAGTAATACGACGCCTATCCCTTTCCAGAAATAGCTCCAGCCGACGGCTTTATCTTTTAACCGGTCCAGGGCTTTCATATGCACAGCCGCCACCAGCAGTATCACGGCGTAAAGTAGTAATGCGATATTATCGGCAATAACCCTATCCAGCATCCACACAGCCAGCAACAGCAGCATGACACCGAAACCCGCTTTCACACTTTCCATCCAGGCACCGGCTTTAGGTAATAACTTACCCGCAGATGCGCCAATCACCAGCAACGGCACTCCCATACCGATACTCAGACTAAACAGCGCTGCGCCACCCAATAAGGGGTCACCACTTTGACCGATGTAGATAAGCGCACCCGCTAGAGGAGCGGCCATACAGGGCCCCACGATCAATGCTGACAAGAAACCCATTATCGCGACACCCATCACAGTACCGCCTTTCTGGCTACTGCTGAGGTTATTTAAACGGCTCTGTAAACCTGAGGGCAGCTGAAGTTCATAGAAGCCGAACATCGATAGTGAAAGCAAAACAAAAATCAAACTGAAGACGCTAATAATCCAAACATTCTGAAACGCTGCTTGTAAGTTTTCACCAAACAATCCGGCAATGACACCGGCAACGGTATAGGTCAGCGATACCGCTAATACGTAAACCAGCGACAACATGAAACCGTGTGCCGCTGTGGTTTTATGCCCATGTCCCGCAATAATACTGGAGAGAATCGGAATCATCGGGAACACGCAGGGTGTTAGCGCTAACGCGAGGCCAGCGACAAAGAAAGCACCAAGTGTCAGTAACAAACTACTGCCCGAAATAAGCGCCGCAAATTGATCTTGTTCACTGAGCTGGGTGGAAGCAAACTGACTAGCCTGCGAAGGAATCACCCTAGAATCATTCTTGGATATGTCTGTGGCGCTAGTGGGTTGAGTTTGCAGCGGTACCTGACTCAGATTGATGGTCTTGGATACCGGTGGGTAGCAAATTCCCCCGTCCCAACAACCCTGGTAATTAATAGTGACCACGGAGTCGACTGGCTGGCCAGTGGTACTTGTGAGTTCGACATTCACTACGGCCTGATTATAGAAAACCCAGACCTGACCAAACAGAGGATCTTGCTTCTGAGTAGCCTGAGAATAATCACGACTTAATTCTTTAATTTCTGGCCCGTAACTTAGTTTAATTTTGTCACGATAAAGATAATAGTCATCCGGAATCGTCCAGATCAGTTTAACACTGCCGCCATTTTGCTCAGAATCAAAGACAAATGCCTGCTCGACCTGAAGAGGCCCATCCTGAGTAGAAAAAGGGTTGGCGTTATCAAACAGCCCCGCCCTCGCGGGCAAGCTGAACTGCAGCAGTGCTAACATCAACACTGCTATCATTGAAACTGTAAGACGATGTAAAACTACAGGCACGGTAACCCCTTAAATTATAAGCAATATCGGACAGTTTTATGGACAGCAATCTATCGAAGGAGTTCGATAAACGATGCGAAAAACGATCAAACAAACTTATCTATATATCTTAATAACCTTAAAGAATATAAAAGATCAATAGCTTTAAGACGATTGTATCATCTGATCAGTTTGCTCAGCACTTAAACCTTTCCTCTGAATATGTTACAAAGTACCTCCTTTACGAACGCGCTAACGGGTGTACAGAGTAAAGGCTGTGCACTTTAGGAAATTGAGATGTCTGATAACCGAGTCGAAAACCTCAATATTGAGAGTAATACGGTTCTGGTCACACCTGACCAGCTAAAAACTAAGCTTCCCCTGTCTGAATCTGCAACGGCTACTGTTATGGAAGGCCGCCAGGTAATTAAGGATATTATAAAGGGTGAAGATAAGCGCTTGTTTGTTGTGGTGGGCCCCTGCTCTATCCATGACACCAAAGCCGCAATCGAATATGGCCATAAGCTTAAACAGCTTGCTGAGCAAGTACAGGACACTCTCTATCTGGTTATGCGCGTCTATTTTGAGAAGCCCCGTACCACCGTTGGCTGGAAAGGTCTGATCAACGACCCGCATATGAATGACTCTTTTGAGATCGAAGAGGGTTTACATATAGGTCGTGAACTACTGATACAACTTTCAGAAGCTGGGCTGCCGCTAGCAACTGAAGCACTAGACCCGATCTCACCACAGTACCTGCAAGACCTTATATCCTGGTCAGCTATTGGTGCACGTACAACTGAGTCACAGACACACCGTGAGATGTCCAGTGGCCTTTCCGGAGCTGTTGGCTTCAAAAATGGCACTGATGGCGGCCTGACCGTTGCGATCAACGCTTTGGAATCTGTTTCCCATCCGCACAATTTCCTCGGTATTAACGAAGAAGGACAGTGTTCCATCGTCCGCACCAAAGGCAATGAATACGGCCATGTAGTACTGCGCGGCGGTAACGGTAAACCTAACTATGATTCTGTAAATGTTGCTCTGTGTGGGCAGGCGCTTGATAAAGCCGGCTTAAAGAACAACCTGATGATCGATTGCAGCCATGCAAATTCTAATAAAGACCCGGCGTTGCAGCCACTGGTAATGGAAAATGTCACTCATCAGATTATGGATGGTAACAAATCTATTATTGGTCTCATGGTTGAGTCTAACCTGGGTTGGGGCAATCAGAAGATGACTGCTGATCCTGCCGATCTCCAATATGGTGTTTCCATCACCGACGCTTGTATCGATTGGGATACTACTGAGAAAACCTTGCTCGATATGCATGCCAAATTAAAAGAAGTATTGCCAACTCGCTGAGTTAAGCGAAGTTTACAAAAAGAGACCTTCGGGTCTCTTTTTTATTGGCTAACGCCAAATAATGCTAAAAATCATGTTGCAGTGCGGTAATAAAACTACAGTGACACTATCTTTTAGTCGATAGTTCACATCTGAGTCGGTCTTAATACTTCAGTATTGGTAAATTTATAACGTATAATGCACCGCGGAATAAAAAATTAGAAAGGCTTACGCAAAGATGTGACGGACAGCCACAAGCTGCTCTGTTAAGCCTCTGGCTTATCAGCCAAAAATACAAAGGGGATGAAATGACTACAACTAATCAAACTATTTACTGGACCCTTACCGACGAAGCTCCATCACTGGCTACCTGTTCTTTTCTACCGATAGTTAGAACATTTACCGGCGCAGCAGGCATCGACGTTAAGATCAGCGACATATCTCTGGCAGGCCGTGTACTGTCTACTTTCCCCGACAATCTTACCGACGATCAAAAAGTTGAAGATGGCCTGACCTTTCTGGGTAAACTGACCCAGGACCCACATGCCAACATTGTAAAACTACCAAATATCTCTGCTTCTATTCCCCAGCTGAGAGCTTGTATCGAAGAGCTACAATCTCAGGGTTACGATATCCCTACTTACCCTGAGGCACCTAAGTCTGATGCAGAGCAAGCGATCCAGGCTCGCTACTCCAAGATTCTGGGTTCTGCTGTAAACCCTGTACTGCGTGAAGGTAACTCCGATCGACGCGCACCAGGTGCTGTAAAAGCCTTCGCTCGTAAATTCCCCCACTCTATGGGCAAGTGGAGCAAAGCATCCCGCACCCATGCAGATTACATGCGTGATGGCGACTTCTTCTCTAGCGAGCAATCTTTCACAATGGAAGAAGCTGGCGATGTACGCATCGAATTCGTAGCACCGAATGGTGACGTTACTGTTAAGAAAGAATTGAGCCTTGAAAAAGCTGAAATTCTTGACAGCATGCGTATGAGCTGCAAAGCACTGCGTGACTTTTTTGAAGAAACCCTTAACGATGCACAGGAAACTGGCGTCATGTGGTCACTGCACGTTAAAGCGACCATGATGAAAGTATCCCACCCGATCGTATTCGGCCACGCGGTTACTGTTTTCTACAAAGAGTTATTTGAAAAATACGCAGATCTGTTTGAAGAGTTAGAAGTTAACCCGAATAACGGTATCGGCAGTGTCTACGACAAAATCGCTAATCTGCCTCGCTCTAAGCGCGAAGAGATTGAAGAAGCGATTCACGCCTGTCACGAACACCGCCCTGAAATGGCGATGGTTGATTCCGTTAAAGGCATCACTAACCTACACGTACCTTCCGACGTAATCGTTGACGCATCTATGCCAGCAATGATCCGTAACGGCGGCAAAATGTGGGGCCCGGATGGCCGACCTAAAGATACTAAAGCGGTAATGCCAGAAAGAACCTACGCGCGTATCTATCAGGACATGATCAATTTCTGTAAAACCAACGGTGCATTCGATCCGACTACCATTGGTACCGTACCAAACGTTGGCCTGATGGCTAAGAAAGCTGAAGAATATGGTTCTCACGACAAAACATTCGAGACTGAAGATGGCGTAATGCGCGTTGTTGCTGCTGACGGCACTATACTGACTCAGCACGATGTTGAGAAAGGTGATATCTGGCGCGCATGTCAAACTAAAGATGAGCCTGTCCGTGACTGGGTTAAGCTGGCCGTGACTCGTGCACGTCAGTCTGATACGCCTGCTATTTTCTGGATGGATCAAGAACGTGCTCACGATATTGAGCTGACCAAGAAGGTTAAAGAGTACCTGAAGGATCACGATACAGACGGTCTGGACATCTCAATCAAGTCTTACAGCCAGGCAATCCGTTACACTATGGATCGTCTGATCCGTGGCAATGACACTATCTCCGTAACCGGTAACGTATTACGCGACTACCTGACTGACCTGTTCCCAATTCTTGAACTGGGTACATCTGCCAAGATGCTATCTGTTGTACCTATGCTTAAGGGCGGCGGTATGTACGAGACTGGTGCTGGCGGTTCTGCACCTAAGCATGTTCAGCAGGTAGAAGAAGAGAACCATCTCCGTTGGGACTCTCTGGGTGAATTCCTGGCATTGGCTGTTTCGCTTGAAGAGATGGGTATCAAAGAAGGTAACGGTCGCGCTTCAATCCTGGCTAAATGCCTTGATAAAGCGACCGGCACTCTGCTTGAAAACAACCAGTCTCCGTCTCGTAAAACCGGTGAATTGGATAACCGTGGTAGCCACTTCTACCTTGGCATGTACTGGGCGCAGGAAGTTGCAGGTCAGACTGAAAACCCTGAACTGGCAGCGACCTTCGCTCCACTGGCAAAAACGCTTACTGAAAACGAAGCTAAGATTGTTGCTGAGTTAAGCGCTGTACAGGGTACACCTGCTGAGTTAGGTGGTTACTACCACGCTACACGCGATCGAGTGAAGAAAGTTATGCGTCCAAGTGAAACCTTGAATAACGCTTTAGCTTCGCTTAATTCTTAATACCCAAAATAAGGTATAAAGAATATTAAAAAACCGGGCAATAGCCCGGTTTTTTTATGTCCAAAAAAAAGACCCTTTACTGGCGAAACTAGTGGAGTTTCATCTTAGGCTTAACGCTGCTGCCGATCTTTTGTGCGAAATACACAGCTGACGCTTTCACCCAGCCGTGAATAGCTATCTGGTGCATACGGTACAAAGAGACATAAACCAATCGGGCCATTCGACCCTCAATAAACATCGACCCTTTGGTCAGATTCCCCATCAGACTCCCCACCGTACTGTAGCGGCTTAAATTCACCAGTGAGCCATGATCTTTATACAAGTACTCTTGTAACGGCTTACCCTGCTCTGTCATAAGAATATTCTTATATACCAGGCTCGCCATCTGATGCGCAGACTGTGCCCGAGGCGGTACCCAGCTTCCATCCGGCTGTTCGCAAGCACAACAATCGCCAATCACAAAGATAGAATCATCAACCGTACTTAACAAACTTGGCTTTACGACTATCTGCCCATTCCTGTTTGTCTCAAACAAACCGATCGCTTCTATAAAATCTGGCGCTTTAACCCCTGCCGCCCAAACCTTAAGGTCAGCCTTAATAGGATCACCATCCAGTGTAATGAAACTACTTTCGTCGGCACTGGTTACCCGTACATTTTCATGAATGGTAATACCCAGGATATTCAGCTCTTTCTTAGCCGCTGCCGCAATCCGCTGAGGTAAAGCCGGCAAAATCCTGGGGCCCGCTTCAATAAGATCAATTTTAAGCCTTTTAGCCGACATATCAGGCATACCGTAGACCTTCAACAGATCCGCAACATGGTTAAGCTCAGCGGCCAATTCAACACCGGTAGCACCACCGCCTACGATAGCTAAACGCAGCTCTGCTTCTGTAGACTTTTGGTTGATGCGCAAAAACTGATTTAGCAAAGCCATATGAAAACGCTCTGCCTGGTGATGAGAGTCAAGGAAGTAACTGTGCTCGGCCACGCCTGGAGTGCCAAAATCATTACTCACACTGCCTACTGCCATGACCAGAGTATCGTAAGCAATCTCCCTTTCTGGCAGCACCTCTTTACCATCATCATCATGCAGTGACTGTAAACGTATAACCTTACTAGCGTTATCTAACCCAATCATTGCGCCTAATTGAAACTGATAATGGTGAACCGCTGCGTGAGCACGATAGATTACGCCATCGCTATTTATATCCAGCGAGCCCGTTGCGATTTCATGGAGCAACGGCTTCCATATATGCTGACGATTACGATCAATCAGAATAATTTGAGCTCGCTTCTTTTTACCTAGCTTATGACCCAGCCGTGTCGCCAGCTCAAGACCACCAGCACCACCTCCTACGATTACAATTGTTTTCATTTTAGAACCTCAAAAAAGTGAGGTTAATGCTCTGATTAGAGCATTAACCTGACTTATCTGGGCTTGAACAGCTGACAACAGTACAAGATAACTTGGGAAGATGCGAATAAGCCCAATGAGTTCTCTGCGGGCACTAGAATGGCCTGGGGCGCGAAAGACAGTGCCGCGAAATGTCTGGACCTTTTCAAACTGCCTGACAAAGCACAAGGCCATTCTAGTGCTCGCCCTTCGGGGCTTTGAGAGAAACAGGAACTCAGCGTTAACAATTTTCGACGTACGACCAGTATGTCTGTATTTGTTGCCTTGATCTCCAGTCTCTCTCAAGGCCAGAGGCGCATAGCGATTGTTCGCACCTTCCCTCACCATCTGTTAACTAATTTTTATATATATCTATAGTACAAACAAACGGATACTTGAGGACATACCCCTTAGGACCCCTAAAACTAGGCAGAAAAGCTTATAACAAACAGCGTCTATAAAAGAACGAGGGACTGATGCAAGCAGAGAGATATCTTGCTATTGAGAGGAAATCACAGGAGAAGGAACTTTAAAACTTAAGACAAAAAAAACGCCCCTTTCGGGGCGTATTCTCAATCGATAAGAGTATCAATCAAATCGATCATAAACTCGGTTTGCTCCGAGTCCATCGGTTCCCAGTGGCTGACATCCATACTCTCCAGCACACTCTTACCTTTTTCGTTATCCTGCATAGTCAGCAAGGCCTGCTGAATAGCCGGGATATACTCTGTCATTCTCGGCCCGACCAGCAAAGAATGATGCACAACACTAATCTGGCTACTGACCAACACCCGCATTTTAGAGCGAATCAGATCAGACATCTCATCGTAGGCTTCTTTTAGAAAGAAACCAGCATCCGCGCCACCATTGAGCAAATTCTTAGCTACAACGATATAACTGCTATGCTCTTTTATCTCTGTATTACTTTTATCCAGATCAGCAGATTCCAGCATAATCATACCCATGGTATGAACATCAGGATCATCTGTTGTTGCTATACGTGTACCTGCTTTAAGGTCCTCAACCGTTTGAAAATCGGACTCAGCGTTAACCGCAATTACCGTCTCATCTGATTTGCTGGCCGGCCGCGCTATCGCTTGAAAGCCAAGTTCACGGACCAACATAGAAGCATCGTATGGGTTAGCATAGATAAGATCGAATTTATCCGCGCGAATATCATTACGTTGCGCTTCAAAACTATCATATAGCTCCAGATGGATACCTG